>JBJTAV010000098.1:0-3706 GCA_046091005.1 Gammaproteobacteria bacterium
CCTGCTCGACATGAATGCCACGGTGTTTTTGTCGCAGCAAAATCAGGTCCCGCATCTCGTGATCATCTTCGGTACCGTACCGAAGCTGTTCTTTTACGCGGATTACACCCCGCGAGTCGATCTGCGCACCCGTCTCGACTATGTCAACAAATATTATGAACCGGCGAACGCCAGCGCCATCCGCTTTCGGGGTCTTTCGAATTTCACCTGGAACTGGAGTCACGGCACCTATCTTCGCGGGCTGATGTCGCCCGTGTGCACTAGCGTGATGGGCGAGCTCAACGAAGAAAACATCGCTGCTTGCGAGACCTATCTCAAAGAGTTCGTCGATCGCTGGTTTGGCTGGCTGGATGAAGCCGATCGTGCACCACTGCCGCCGGAACAGCGGCTCGCCCAGCAGCAGTACGATCACTACGTGCGCGAAGTCGGTTATCGGACCGATCCCATGAACGTGCTCGCGCAGCGCGCCTTCGGTCCCGAAGAGTTCAATCGTCGACTCGAACTACGCATGGGTCTTGCGCAGATGGCCGAGAGTCGCGGTCATATCGCCAAAGATTAATGAGCCCCGAAAACTTGACAAGTAATGGGGGTTCCGCTCTTGCCGTGTGCGTTGCGGTCCGGAACGATGCGGCAGCGCTCGCGGAGCTGGTCAATTCGGCTTATCGCGGCGACAGCAGCCGCGCCGGCTGGACCACCGAAGCCGATCTGCTCGGCGGACAGCGCACCGATCGTCAAGCGCTCGAAGAATTCATTACGCAGACGACGGCGGTCGGCGATCGAGCCATGTTGTTGCACGAGTCGGGAGGGCGAATTCTCGCCTGCGTACAGCTCGAGAAACGCGGCAATGGCGCCTATCTCGGCATGTTGACCATCGCGCCAACCCTGCAGGCGCAAGGCTTGGGGCGCGGCCTGCTTGCGGCAGCAGAGCACTTCGTGCGTACCGAATGGCAAGCGCAGCGCATGATCATGACGGTGATCGAGCAGCGCCTCGAGCTCATCGACTGGTACCAGCGTCGCGGCTATGCGCGAACGGGTGAAACCGCCCCCTTCCCCTATGGTGACCCGCGCTTCGGCGAACCCAAGCGCCCGGATCTGCAATTCATCGTGCTCGCAAAAGATCTTGTTCATGGACCTGTCACCGTCACCCTTTAGCGTGGAGTCATGCATGAATACGCACCATCGGCGCGCTACGGCTGCAGCTATCTCGCAAGCTTGGCTGTGCTTTGCACAGTGGTACTCACGATGATGTCCGAGGTGCTGGCTGCGCCGCTCGTCATCGCCCATCGCGGTGCCTCGGGCTATCGACCGGAGCACACGCTCGAGTCATACCGGCTCGCGATCGAGATGGGCGCCGATTTCATTGAGCCGGATCTCGTCTCGACGAGTGACGGGCACTTGGTAGCGCGTCATGAGCCGGAGATCGGCTCGACGACCGATGTGGCTTCTAGAGCCGAGTTCGCTGCGCGCAAGCGGACGCAGCGTATCGATGGGCAGGAATTCACAGGCTGGTTCACCACGGACTTCACGCTCGCCGAACTGCGTACCTTGCGCGCCATCCAACCCCGCGCCGATCGCTCGCAGGAATTCAACGGGCTCTATCAGATACCGACGCTCGAAGAAATCATTGATCTCGCGAAACTCGAGTCCGCGGCACGCGGTCGAGTGATCGGTATTTATCCAGAGACCAAACACCCGACGTGGCACTGCGAACTGGGCTTGCCGCTGGAACCCCGCTTGCTCGCCACTCTCGAGTCGGTGAATTGGACGAAGCGTGATTCACCGGTGTTCATCCAGTCGTTCGAGTCCGGCAATCTGCGCTGGCTACGGTCACGGACAGATTTGCGCTTGGTTCAATTATTGGACGGCGGAAGATTATGTGAAGACGGCAGCGTCGGCCCCTGCCCAGAGTGGACGAGCGCGGGCGGTTGTGGCCTCTACCCGCAAGGGAGCATCCCGAGAAACTTCTCCGACCTCGCCACGTTCAAAATTTTCCGCGAATACGCCGACGCGGTCGGCCCCTGGAAGCGTCACCTGATCGGCTCGCGGCAAACAGACCCCGCCGACGACACCGAACGCACGCGGCAGGTGACGACCCCGACGCGCTTCGTCGAGCTCGCCCACGCGGTCGGGCTCGCCGTTCATCCTTGGACTTTCCGCAACGAACCGATACATCTTGCCGCCGACTACGCGGGCGATCCTGCGGCGGAATATCGCGCGTTTGCGGCGCTTGGCGTCGATGCCGTATTCAGTGATTTTCCGGATACGGCTGTCGCAGCTTTCCGTCAAAGATAAAGCTCTGCCGTAAAACAAAAGACCCGGGGTCACCCCCGGGCCTTTTGCGTCGCCGCTGCGACTTGCGAGCTTAGAACTTGTAGCTCGCCTCGATACCGACTTGGCGCTCGCGGCGCAGCGTGCCGAAGATACCGCGCGGCAGGCTGTAGGAAGCAACCGACGTGGGCGGCAGGCCCGGCTTCAAGCTGACGCCGGGGATACCAATCAGGTAGGTGTGCAGCCAACGCGTCGCACCCACCACCGAGTCTTCGTTGAGCAGATTACGGCCATAGACACCGACCTTCCAACTGTCGGTCTCGATACCGATACGCGCGCCAAGCAGGGATGCCGCGCCCGTGTAGGCGACGTTATGCACCTGCACGTTACGCTTGCTCGAGTACGAGAGGTCGCTGTTGATGAACAGGCGGTAGTCACCACCGAACACCGGGCGCGAGTAGTCCGCCGTGAGCGAGCCCGTGTGCTTGGCCGCGAGCGGAAAGGCGTGGCCGACGATCGAGCAGTCACCCTTGCCGTTCAAGTTGCGCGTCGGGTCGCTCGGGTTTGAGGGGTTGAGGATGCCGCCGCCACTCGTGATCTGGTACTGGAAATCATCGCAACCCGAGGTGAACTCTGTATCCGCCAACGCGTAATTGAGGCCCAGAGTGAGATTTTCGCTCGCCACGAAGCGGCTCTCGATCTCGATGCCCTTGATTTTGCCATCGCCCTGGTTGGTCGAGAGCGAGGTGATCGCACCCGACACCGGATTATTGACGGGCGTAGTGAGCTGCATATCGTTGACCTTCATTTGGAAGATCGCGACGTTGAGCAGCACACGGCGATCCATCCAGGTCGACTTCATGCCGATTTCATAGTTCAGCGACTGCTCCTGCTTGAAGGCTTCGTCGGCCGGACGATTGGCTACGATGGCCGTCGAACCGTTGAAGCCGCCCGGCTTGTACCCCTTGGAGTAGTTGGCGTACACCGTCACGTCATCGTTGACTTTGTAGTCCACAGTGACGCGCGGGGTCGTCGACTTCCACTCATCGTTGCCGCGTGTTGACGAGTCGTAAATGAGGAACAGCGGCCCCGCCTGCACGTTCGCGTTACCCGAGGCCGTGCTGGTGGCCGTTGCGCCAAAATCTCTCTGGCCTTTTTTCTCGGTGGCGCGCCGCAGTTCGACCGAGGCCGACAACTGCTCGGTGAAATCGAACTCGAGCGAACCGAATAGTGCTGAGTTCTCGATGGTGAAAATCTGCTGCGGATTATCCTGGCCCTTCGGGCTCACGAAATCCATGCGATAACCACGACGCTCCCAGTCGTATTTGTAGGCGCCCACCAACCAACGGAAGCTGGCATCACGCGGTGATTCCAACTTCAGCTCAGCCGACCAATCTTTGAACGTGTCGCGATCAGAGGATGAGCCCGTCGCCTGCGG
>JBJTAV010000099.1:0-2663 GCA_046091005.1 Gammaproteobacteria bacterium
ACCGCACGTATCGGGGCGCGCATCGGGGCGCGCGTCACTTCAGGCCGAGCCGACGCTCGAGGTAGTGGATATCCAGTCCGCCTTGCTGGAAGGCTGCATGCGCGAGGATTTCCTGGTGCAGCGCCGCATTGGTCTTGATGCCCTCGACCACCATTTCGGCGAGTGCGTTGCGCATGCGGGCGATGGCGGTGTCACGCGTGTCGCCGTAGGAGATCAGCTTGGCGACCAAAGAATCGTAATGCGGCGGCACGGCGTAGCCCGAGTACATGTGGCTGTCGACGCGGATACCGGGGCCGCCCGGCGCGTGCCACAGACGCACCGGCCCGGGCGAGGGCATGAAGGTCTTGGCGTCTTCCGCGTTGATGCGACACTCGAGGGCGTGGCCGCGCAGCACGATGTCCGACTGCTGCCAAGGCAGTTTTTCGCCGGAGGCGATCATCAGCTGCGCCTTGACGAGATCGATGCCGGTGATGATCTCGGTGACCGGATGCTCGACCTGAATACGCGTGTTCATTTCAATGAAATAGAACTCGCCATCCTGATAAAGAAACTCCAGCGTGCCCGCACTTCGATAACCGACTGCGCGGCAGGCTTCAACGACGCGATCGCCCATTTTTTCGCGCTGCGCCGCGGTGATACCCGGGGCCGGCGCTTCCTCGATCACTTTTTGATGGCGGCGCTGCATGGAGCAGTCGCGTTCGCCAAGGTGGATCACGTTGCCGTGATGATCGGCAAGCACCTGAAATTCGATGTGTCGCGGCTTTTCGAGGAATTTCTCCATGTAGACCTGATCGTTGCCGAATGCTGCTTGGGCTTCGGAGCGGGTCACGTTGATGGAGTGAACGAGTGAAGCCGGATTGTGCACCACGCGCATGCCACGGCCGCCGCCGCCGCCCGAGGCCTTGATGATCACCGGATAGCCAATTTCTTTGGCGATGCGCAGGTTTTCGTCGGCGTCGGCGCCGAGCGGTTCGCCGGAGCCCGGCACGCAGGGCAAGCCGTACTGCTTCATGACTTTGATGGCCGACACCTTGTCGCCCATCATGCGAATGGTCTCGGCCTTGGGGCCTATGAAAACGAACCCGCTCTGTTCCACGCGCTCGGCGAAGTCGGCGTTCTCCGAGAGAAAGCCGTAGCCCGGATGGATCGCGGCTGCATCCGTGAGTTCGGCGGCAGCAATGATCGAGGGCATGTTGAGATAACTTTTGGCCGAGGCGGGCGGCCCGATACACACCGACTCGTCGGCCAGCAGCACATGCTTCAGGTTGGCATCGGCCGTGGAGTGCACGGCCACTGTCTTGATGCCGAGTTCACGACAGGCGCGCAGCACGCGCAGCGCGATCTCGCCGCGATTGGCAATGATAACCTTGTCGATCATGCGTGTATCACGCTGTGACAGCCGGCGCCGCGGTGGACGCTCACTGGATCGCGAACAGCGGTTGGCCGAACTCGACCGGGTCGCCGTTCTGCACCAAGACGGAGGTGACTTTGCCGGCGCGATCGCTTTCGATCTGATTCATCATCTTCATCGCCTCGATGATGCAGAGCACTTGGCCGACCTTCACTTCGTCACCAATCTGCACGAAGGCTTTCGCGCCCGGTGCGGGTGCCGAGTAATACGTGCCCACCATCGGCGCCTGCACGAGGTGATCGACCGAGGGCGGCGGCGCGGTGGGTCGGGCGGCTGCGGCTGGCGTTGCGGCCACGGCGGCGGCGACTTCTGGCGGCATCGGCGGCGCGGCGTAAAGGGTCTGGGTGGCTGCGGCGCCGCTAGGCATGCGGCTGATGCGAACTGACTCTTCGCCCTCTTTGATCTCGAGTTCGGCAATTCCCGATTCTTCGAGCAGTTCGATGAGTTTTTTGACTTTGCGAATATCCATAAGCCCTCCCTGCAGGGCCAAAGGGCCGAAAACTGTACCTTATTTGCAACGAAATCGGTGAATTTCGCGCAGGATCGACCCAACTTACTGAAAAATCAGGATTTTCCGGCGGCTGAGCGTAGCGCGTCGAGCCGCTTGATCTCATCGCGGATGAGTGGTCGGGCGGCCTCGATAGTTAGGCTGCCCGAATTCAGCTTCTCGACATGATCGAGGATGAAGGCGGCCTCATCGGCATGAAGTTCGCCAATTTTGACGGCGACAATGCGACGCTTGGCATCGGCGAAGATGGTGAACGGAAACGCCGTGCTCACGCCAAAGAGGTCCGCTGCAGCGACGCCATCTTCTTCGCCGATGAGCAATGGGTAGTCGAGGCCGATGTCCTTGGCGTACTTCACGACATCTTCCCGGAAGTCGACGGCAACCCCCACGACCTCGACGCCGCGAGCGCCCCGTTCGGTGCGCAACTGGCGTAGCAGCGGGATCTCACGTCGGCAGGGCGCACACCACGTGGCCCAGAAATTCACGATCAGTGAGGGGTGATCAAAGCTAGACAGCGCGCGCGGCGGGCCTTCGAGTGTGGCGAGCGAAAAATCCGGCAGTACCTCGGGGATGGCTTTTGACGGGGTCGATTCCGCAGTCCCGCTTGTGTCGGGGGCAGCGGTGGCGGTCGCCGCCGCTGGTGTCTTGGGTCCGAGGAAGCTGCGGATCGCAACGAAGGCGATGCCGCCGGCGAGGGCGGCGACGACAATGACGAGTTGAGTGGATTTTTTCATGGTGCGGGTG
>JBJTAV010000100.1:0-20772 GCA_046091005.1 Gammaproteobacteria bacterium
TCATGGCACCGGTCGCTTCGGCGCACTCGCTGCCCTCGGCCTGCTGACAGCTTGCAGTAGCGTCGCTACGCGGCAGGTGGCCGAGCCGTTGCCGCCACCGCCCAAACTCGTGCTCGATGAGCCGTATTCTTTGAGTACGCATCGCTTCGAGCTCGACACGACGGGCTCGGACATGATCGGCGAGTTGCGCATCACCCGAGCGAATCACGAAGACACCTTCACCGACCTCGCGCGCCGCTTCAACGTGGGCTACGAAGAGCTCGTGCGGGCAAACCCGGGGATAGATCCGTGGGTGCCGGGCGAGGATCGCGACATCGTCTTGCCGACGCAGCATTTGCTGCCCAACGCGCCCCGTGAGGGCATTGTCATCAATCTTGCGGCGATGCGACTTTATTTTTTCCCGCGCGTCGCCCGCGGCGAGCCGCAGATGGTGTACACCTTTCCGATCGGTATCGGTCGCGTCGGCTGGGCGACACCGATCGGCAGCACCTCGGTCACTCGCATGACCAAAAATCCGACCTGGCGCCCGGGTCCCGGCGTACGTGCCGAGCATGCCGAAAATGGCGAGATTCTGCCTGCGGTGGTGCCGCCCGGACCCGATAACCCGCTCGGTACCCGCGCGCTCTACCTCGGCTGGCCGTCTTATCTGATCCATGGCACGAACAAGCCCGCCGGTGTGGGTTTGCGCTCGAGTCACGGCTGCATCCGCTTGTTTCCCGAGGATGTCGAATTTTTGTACGACTTGGTGCGGCCCGGCATCAAAGTAACGGTGGTCAACCAACCCTTTGTCTTTGGTTGGCACGACGGACAGTTGCACATGCAGGCTTTCGATGTACTCGAAGATGACCCTCGCGATTGGCAAAAAGCGCAGCGCAAATTGATCTCGCGCAGTCTTGCCGCAAAGGTGCAGAAAGAATTGCAGGCGAAGGGCATGAACATCGACTGGGAGGTCGTCTCGCGATTCAGTCACGAGCCGCGTGGTTTGGCGGTGCCGGTATCGCGCGCCGACGTCAGCTACGCGAGCGTGCTCGCCGCTGCGACCCGAGTGCGAAATGCGCTGCCGATTGGCGCAACCTGGGGCGGCGAAGCGGAGCAGCTCGCCGATCGGGCGTCGTCGCCGTGATTCCGGTTCGCGACGACAATCCGGCCCACATCACGCCGTGGATCACCTATGCGCTCATTTTGTCTTGCGCGCTGATTTACGGTTGGCAGATCAGCGGCGGCGTGGTGCATCTCGAGGCGAGCTACAGTGGGCTAGGGGTGACGCCTGAGGTGCTCACCGGGCAGTCTCGAATCGATGCGCCGCAGCCCTGGATACCGGGTTGGATGACCGTTTTCACTTCGATGTTCCTGCATGGCTCGCTCGGTCATCTGCTGGGCAATCTGCTATTTCTTTGGGTGTTCGGCAACAACATCGAAGATGCGATGGGGCATGCTCGTTTCACGGTGTTCTATTTGCTCTGCGGTGTAGCTGCGGTCGCTGCGCAGGTGATGCCTGATCCTGCGAGTGCCGTGCCCATGGTTGGCGCCAGTGGTGCCATCTCGGGGGTGCTCGGTGCCTATCTCTTGCTCTATCCGCGAGCGCGTATCCTCATTGCTCTGCCGCCACCTCTGATCTTTGTCACGATTGGCTGGTTCCGCGCCATCCGGGTGCTGACGTTGTGGTTTGCGTTACAGCTGGCGATGAGTCTCGGGATCGAGTCCGAAGGCGGGGGTGTCGCTTTCATGGCGCACGTCGGCGGATTCATTGCCGGATTGGCTCTGATCCCGCTGTTCAAATTTGCGCACGTGCCGCTCTGGCGGCAGCACTGAGTCATCTCAGGGCGCCCCGCAGCCGCCACCGCCGGGCGTCGCCACTTCAAGAATATCGCCCGCGTCGAGTTCGAAGCGTGCACAGGCGGGGAATTCTTCGATCCGTCCATCGGCTCGCCTGATGCGCGTGATTCCCGCTGCACCTTCGCCGCCGCCGTCGAGTCCAGGTGCTTGGGTGCTGCGACGATTGGCGAGCATGGCCCCCGTCAGCGGCTGCAAAAATTCGATCTCGCGGATTGCGCCATCGCCGCCGCGCCATTGCCCTTTGCCTGCCGATCCATGACGGATCGCGAAGCGGCGCAGCCGCACCGGAAAACGTGCCTCAAGGATTTCGGGGTCGGTGAGACGCGAGTTGGTCATGTGGGTTTGCACCGCTGCGCAACCGGCGAAGCCTGCTGCGGCGGGTGAACGCCCCGCGCCCGAGCCGCCGGCGATGGTCTCGTAGTACTGCAGGAATTCATTGCCGAAGGTCAGGTTGTTCATGGTGCCCTGAGCGCCTGCCAGAACGCCGAGCGCCTGATAGAGCGCATCGACGATCACCTGCGAGGTTTCGACATTACCGGCGACGACGGCGTGGCCATCGGGTGGGTCGAGCAGGCAGCCCGACGGCACGCGGATCGACAGCGGACGCAGACAGCCGGCGTTCAGCGGGATCGGCTCGCTGACCAGCGTACGAAACACGTACAGCACGGCGGCCTGGGTCACGGCGCGCGGCGCGTTGAAGTTGTGTGGGCCGGCGGGCGAGGTGCCGCTGAAGTCGATCTCGCCGCGGCCCGCTTGTGCATCGAGCTTGATACGCACGGAAATTCTTTGTCCGCCGTCGAGTGCGAGCGTGCAGTGCGCATCACGATCGCCGAGTGCGCGGATGGCGTTTTCGACGCAACGCGCGGCGTTGTCCTGCACGGCGCGCATGGCGGAGGCCAGACGTTGCAGGCCGTGCTCTGCCACCGCCCGTCGCAGGTCAAGGATGCCACAGCGATTGGCCGCAAGCTGGGCACGCAAATCCGCCAGATTTTGGGTCGGATTGCGCGCCGGAAATGGACCATCCGTGAAGGCGGCGACGACTTCGTCGCGTCGAAACTCGCCATCGCGCAGGATCAGCATGCCGCGAAAAACCGCGCCCTCTTCGGCGAGGGTGGTCGAGAACGGCGGCATGGAGCCCGGCGTGATGCCGCCGATGTCCGCATGATGGGCTCGCGAGGCCACGAAAAACGCAGGGCTCGGGCCATCAAAGAAAACAGGGCTCACGACCGTCATGTCGGGCAGGTGGGTGCCGCCATGCGAGGGCGCGTTGATGAGCCAAGCGTCGCCGTCGCGGATGTCAGCCGCATGATCGCGCAGCAGGGCTACCACCGTCGCACCCATCGAGCCCAAATGCACGGGCATGTGCGGTGCATTGGCTACTAGCCCGCCCGCGGCATCGAACAGCGCGCAGGAGTAATCCAGGCGCTCCTTGATGTTGACCGACTGCGCGGTGCGCCTCAGCACTTCGCCCATCTGCGTGGCGGCGTGCATGAAAAGACCGTCAAAGATTTCGATCTGTGCGGGGTCATCGACGGGCCGTGCTGCGACCGTGGCATCTTGCGCAAGCTGCGTGGCGATCCAGGCACCCGAGGGGTCTCGGCCGAGCTGCCAACCGCGCTCGAGCACAAAAGTGGAACGCGGCTCGACAAGCAAGGCGGGCCCTTGCAGCAGTCGCTCTTTTTGCAGGGCAGCGGCGGAATACACCGGTACCTCTTGCCAGCCATCGAACCAGGCGCGCACGGTGCTCGGCAAGACAAGTTGCACTGAAGAATCGTCAATGAAATGCGCTGCTGCAGCGCCTACCACACGGGCTTCGACGCGTACGGCGACCATCTGCAGCGCGTCGCCCGCGGCGAAGCCGAAGCGCTTTTGATGCGCGGCGCGAAAGGCACTCTGCAAGGCCGCCACGCTCAGGGTGGTGAGGTCATTGCCACTCACATCGAGGGAGCTCTCGGCCTGCCCCTCGCGTAATTCGTGGATCACCTCGATCTGCATGGCTGCGAGTTCTGTCTGCGTCGCCGCGAGTTCTGCCTGCGTCTCGGCGATGAGTTTTGCCGCGAGCCTGCGGCTCGCGGCGAGCCCAGCCTCATCGAGAGGCAGCGCCAGTCCTTCGCGCCGAACGGCAATGCGATCGGCGATCCCGATGCCATAAGCCGAGAGCACGCTCGCGAGCGGATGAACGAGTACGCGACGGATACCGGCTGCAGCGGCGACTCGGCAGGCGTGCTGTCCTGCAGCCCCGCCGAAGGCGACCAGGGTGAAGTTCGACGGATCGATGCCTTGACGGACACTCACATGACGAATGGCATTCGCCATCGCTGCAACGGCCACATCCAGAAAGCCGCAGGCGGCGCGCGCGAGCGCGTCATTCGCTTGATCTTGGAGCGAATGGCCCTCGATCTGCAGCGCCGATCGCAGCGCCATGTGTGCTGCCTCGATATCGATCGCGGCATCGCGGTGCGGCCCGAACAGAGCGGGCATGAAGGCCGCATGCAGATGTCCAAGGACAACTTGCACGTCGGTCAGGGTGGCGGGCCCACCTCGCCCGTAGCAGGCGGGGCCGGGGTCGGCACCTGCCGAGCGGGGACCGACGCGGTGTCGAGCATCGCGTACGGCGAGCAACGAGCCGCCGCCGGCTGCGATCGTGTGCACATCGAGCATCGGCGCGCTGATGCGGATGCCCTCGATCTCGTGCTCGAAGCGGCGCTCAAAACCCCCATCAAAAATAGACACGTCGGTCGAGGTGCCGCCCATGTCGAAGCCGATCAGGCGCGCGGTGTCGTCGGCCGATCTCTGGCCGATCGCGGCCATGCCGATCAGGCCGCCCGCCGGACCCGAGAGCACACTGGTGAGTGCGCGAAATGCCTGCGGTGCGCAGAGGCCACCTGAGCTTTGCATGAACTCGAGGCGGGCAGCAGGCGCCACCGCAAAAAGTTCGCGCTCCAGTGTACGAACATAATCTTTGAGCCGTGCAGCAAGGTAGGCATCGAAGGATGTGCTTTCGGCGCGCGGCACGAACCGCGGCAGTGGCAGGCACTGATGCGAGCTGACAACCTCGGCGAAGCCTGCGGCCTCGGCCAGTTGCGCAAGACGTTGCTCATGTCGCGAATGACGCCAGCCGTGCAGCAGCACGATGGCGACGGCTTCGAAACCCTGTTCGCGTGCGGCGGCAAAGCCTTTCGTGGCGGTCGCTTCATCGAGCGGCTCGATCACGCGGCCATCAACCGCGACGCGTTCATCGATTTCGAGTACGTCGGCGTGCAGCGGCATCGCTCGCTGCACTTGCAGAGCAAAGATATCGGGGCGTGCCTGATGACCCACGACGATGGCATCGCCAAAACCCCGCGTCACCACGAGCAGCAGCTTGCTGCCGCGGCGCTCTAGCAGCGCATTGGTGACGACCGTGGTGCCGACACGAATCGTGCCCAAATCATCAGGCGAGGCACCCGCGTCACGCAGGATGGACAGCGCTGCGACGATGCCCGGATCACCCGACTCGCCGCGCGTCGAAGAGGGGACTTTGCGCAGCACCAGACGTCCCTCGGGGCTTTCGCCGATGACATCGGTGAAGGTGCCGCCGCGGTCGATCCAGAAGTTCCAGACGGCTTGTTTTGACTCTTGAGGGTCCATGCGCAGTGGGCGGCAGGATACCCGCAGGTCGCGAGCGGGTACACTTGCCGCGTGATGGAGCGAACGATCGTTTTTTCCCACGGCAAGGATTCCGAGCCTTGGGGTACCAAGATTCTGGCGCTGGCCGAAGTGGCAAGAGCGCGCGGCTGGCGTGTCGAGTCGGTGGATTATCGCGGCATCGACAGCGTCGAAGGACGACTTGGCAAATTATTGACCTGCTGCCGCGAGTGGCCTGCGCAGCCGGTGCTCGCCGGGTCCAGCTTGGGTGGATTTCTCGCGGCGGCGGCATCGCTACCGCTGCAGGCTTCCGGCCTCTTTTTGATGGCGCCCGCCTTCGATCTGCCGGGTCTTCCGCCCACACCCCAAGTGGCGCCTTGCCCGACGGTGGTGGTGCACGGTTGGCGTGACGATATTGTGCCGATCGAGAAGGGCCTCACGTTCGCGCGTGCGCAGGGCGCGCTCACCCATATCGTCGATGATGACCATCGGTTACACGCCTCGCTGCCCAAGATCTGTGCTTGGTTGGACGACTTTCTGAGGCAGCTCCATGCCTGAAGTGCGTGCCATGAGCGCCGTGATGCGGCGCGTACTTGCGCTTTGGGTGAAGCCTGAAGTTCGACCAGAGTTGGCCCCTGGCAGCATCGGTGCCGTGCAGGCAGCCCCCATCGTCTATGTGCTCGAGCGACGCAGCGTGGTCGATCTTGCAGCGCTCGAAAATCTTTGTGAGCGACATGGCTTGCCCATGCCCTCGGGTCGCATTCTCGGGCGTGATCGCAGCGCCGTGCGCGCCATGGTGCCTTTGTTGCGCACGCGTGGTGCTTTCGATGCGCGGATCGATCGTCGTCCACCGCGCGAACTCGTGCGCCTCATCGAAGCGCTCGAGCGTGATCCCACGCTCGATGCGCGGCTTGTGCCCGTCGCGGTTTATTGGGGCCGTGCGCCCCAAAAAGAACGATCGTGGTGGCGCTTGCTGTTCACCGAGAACTGGGTGCTGGCGAGCGGTTTGCGCAAGTTCATGCAAGTGTTGATCAATGGCCGCTTCACCATGATCGAGGTTGGTGAGCCGACGAGTTTGCGCAGCCTGCTGTCGGGCGTGGGTAGTCCGGCGGCGCAAGCGGCACGCATTGCACGCGTACAGCGCGCCAGCTTCAGGCGACAGCGTGCGGCCCGTATTGGTCCTGATCTTTCGCACCGACGCACCATCCTGGCGCGGGTGCTGAGTACTCGCGCGGTACGCGCAGCCGTCGCGGCCGAGATGCGCGACAAACATTTGCCGCGGCGCAAAGCACTTTCGGTCGCCAAGGGCTATGTCGAAGAAATTGCGGCCAACTATTCACACGTGTTCGTCACGTTCATGGAGGGCTTTCTCGGCAGGCTTTGGAACCGCCTGTATGACGGCGTCACTTTCAGTCACGCCGAAACCTTGCGCAATGTGGCACGCGATGCGGAGATCGTCTTCGTGCCCTGTCATCGCAGTCACATGGACTACCTGTTGCTGTCCTATGTGATCTACAAGCAGGGTTATGCCGTGCCGCACATCGCGGCCGGCATCAATCTGAATATCCCCGTCGTCGGTCGCTTTCTGCGCAAGGGTGGGGCGTTTTTTCTGCGGCGCAGTTTCGCCGGCAATACGCTCTACACCGCCGTGTTCATGAAATATCTCGCGACCATCATGGCGCGGGGGCACTCGATCGAATATTTCGTCGAAGGCGGTCGCTCGCGCACCGGGCGCCTGCTGCAGCCCAAGACCGGCATGATTTCGATGACGGCGCGCAGTTATCTTCGGGACCCGAAGCGTCCGGTGGTCTTCGTGCCGGTTTACTTTGGCTATGAGCGCATCGTCGAGGCCGGCACCTACGTCGGCGAACTTTCCGGTCAGGCCAAGCGCAAGGAGAGCATCGGCGATCTTTTCCGGGCGCTGCGCGTGCTCCGTCAAAAATTCGGTCGCGTTTATGTGAACGTGGGTGAACCCATCGCCCTCGAGACTGTGCTTGCGCGCCACGCGGGCGATTGGCGGCAGAGCAAACTCGATGATGAAGGTCGCGCGCCTTGGGTTTCGCCGGTGGTCGATGAACTCGCGGGCAGTATCATGCAGCGCATCAACGCCGCGGCAGCGATTACGCCGATCAACTTGCTGGCGGTGACGCTGCTCGCGATGCCGCGGCAGGCGATGGTCGCCACCGATCTCGCGCGCCAGTGCGATCTGTATCTCGATCTGCTGCGCAAAGCACCCTACGACTCGCGGGTGACGATCACCGATCTCGATGGCGCCGCGGTCATTGCCTATGGCGAAAACATGCAGGTGCTGCAGCGCCAGCCGCACAAGCTGGGTGATCTCGTACGCATCAGCGACGAGATGGCCGTGCTCATGACCTATTTCCGCAACAACGTGTTGCATCTCTTCACCTTGCCTTCGTTGCTTGCCTGCGCGTTCATCGCCAATCCGGTGGTACGTACCGAAGATATCCAGCGCCTCGCGTGGCGTGTCTATCCGTATGTCGCAGCGGAACTGTTTTTGAAGTGGACCGAAGAAGAGCTGGCGGAGGCGGTTGTCAAATATTTGCAGACGCTGGCGGCTTTGGGCGTGCTCGAGCGCATCGAGGCCGAAGACGCCTGGCGCCGACCGGCGCCGAGTTCGCCGCAGGCTGTGCAGTTGTCCCTGTTGGCACAGGCCTCGGTACAAACCATCGAGCGCTATTACCTCGCCATTGCGACCTTGATGCACGCCGGCTCGGGCGCGCTGACCGCCAAAGCGCTTGCCGAGCGCTGTCAGCTCGCCGCCCAACGCATCACCATGTTGTACGGCTTCAATTCACCCGAGTTCTCGGATCGTGCGATGTTCGATCAATTCATCGCTTTGTTGCTGCGACGACGGGTGATCCGCAACGACGACTCTGGCCGCTTGGTCTTTGATGAGGTCTTGATGCGGGTCGCAGCGGATGCCGAGTTCGTGCTCTCGGAGCAGATTCGTCACAGCATCCTGCAAGTGACGCACGCAGCCTGACGTCGGTCAAAAACAAACTCAGTCTTCTTGTATGCGGCCGCGCTGGCGTTTGATCGACCCGCGACGGGTCTTGCCTTCGAGTCGGCGAATCTTCGAGGCGCGCGTCGGTTTGGTGGCGTGACGAGGGCGGGGCTCGGTGAGTGCGGCGCGCACCAGCGTGGCGAGTCTGGCCTCGGCGGCATGGCGGTTCTGCTCTTGACTGCGATGTTCGCGTGCCACGATGAGCACCGCGTCTTCATCGGTGAGCCGCCGACCTGCGAGCGCACGCAAGCGCGCCTTGGACGCTTCTCCGAGTGCCGTCGTGCCGGCAAGATCGAAGCGCAACTGCACTGCCGAGGCGACCTTGTTGACGTTCTGACCGCCGGGACCGCCCGAGCGAATGAACGCGACGGAGAGGTCGCTGTCCGGAATCAGCACTCTACCGACGCGGATCGGCATCGTAGGGCAGGGTGTTGCGCGGCATATCGGCACCCGGATCGAGCACGCGCACTTCCTGTTGCGCGACCGGAATCTTGATGCCGTGTTCCTTGAAGAGTTTCCAGACCTTGCGATTCACATCCGAGCGCACGTTGTTGACGCCGTTCATCGGATCGCGAATCCAGAAGCGTGCTTCGAGTTTCATGCCGTAATTTTCGAAGGACATCAGTCGCGACACCGGCGCCGGATCGAGGAGAATGCGCGGGTGATCGCTCGCCGCCCGGATCAGCAGTTCGAGCGCGAGTTCGGGATCGTCCTCGTAGCTGATCATCACCGGCAGGCGCAGTCGAACACGCTGATCGGAGTAGCTCCAGTTGATCACCGAGTTGATGATCAAACTTTGATTGGGTACCAGCGACTCGACGCCATCGCGATCACGCACCACCACATAGCGACCGCGCAGCTCCTGCACCCAACCAAAATTATCCGAGGTCGTCCCGGTGTGCTGGTGAAAGCTGATGACATCGCCCGGCTTGATCGACTTGTCCATCAGCAGCACAAAACCGCTGACGAAGTTGCTGGTGATGTCGCGGATGCCGAAGCCGAGCGCAAACACCACGGCACCGGTGAGCACGGTGAGCGAGGTGAGATCGACACCCGCCGAATTGACGCCCAACAAAATGCCGATGGTGATCAGCAGCGAGTAAGAGCCTTTGACAATGCCGACTCGCGTCGACGGTGCAATGCCCTCGATCGCCATGACTCGCGATTCCACGGCTTTTGCAGCCAGGGTCGTTGCGATGACGAAGCCGCCCACCACCACGATGCCACGCAGCAGCGCCCAAAGACTGAATACCGATTTGCCCGGGATGAGATCGATGCCGTCGAGGGTCTGCTCCAGCCAGTCGAAGCCGCCAAATAATTGCAGGCCGAGTGCGATCCACACCAAGAGTGTCAGCCGTCCTTCCCAGCGTGCAACCCAGCTTGTGGCGCCGAGCAGCATGCGCAGAAGGAATACGGCGAAGCGCACGGCGCCAAGTGCCACGACGAGACGAAACGCGAGCAGCAGGATGCCGTCGGCGGCGCCGACCATGCGCGTCACGCCGATGGCAAAGGCGATGAGTCCCATGGCTACCAAAAAAGGCGCAATGATGATGGCGCCTTCGGCAAGGCTGCCGCTGCGCGCTGCCCGAACACGCTTCAAGGGCGCGCGCATCAACCGATTCACGATCAACGAGACCACCACCGCAACCAGGATCGCGGTCAATTCATTGATGCCATCTCTGCTCAGCAGTTCGCGCAGCAGCGCTTCTGCAGAGTCCCCGTAATTGTTCATGGGCAGGTTTCTCCTGACGTTGGGTGCGCGAGCAACGGGGCGGGGTTGATCAGGCGTTCAGATCCGGAATCAGCTGACTGCTGTAGCGCTCGATTTGATCGCGCAGCATCAGCTTGCGTTTTTTGAGGCGCTTCAGCTCGATCTCATCGACATGGATATCCATCGAGAGCCGACTGATGGTGTCGTCGAGATCGCGGTGCTCGATGCGCAGCTCGCGCAGCTTTTCGACGTTACGGAAGAGCTCGCGGTCGACTTTGTCTTGTTCTTCCTGGTCGGTCATGCGAGCCGCGCTGCCAAAGGTTCGAGGTCGGCGGGTAGCTTAGCGAAGCGGCCCGGCGGATTCCACGGGATGGCCGGATCGTGGAAATCCGACCCGGTCGAGGCTGCAAAACCGTGATGTCGCGCGAGTGTGGCAAGGCGGTCGAGATCACTTGGACCGATGCCCGCGACCGCCACCTCGATGGCCTCACCGCCCTCGGCGCGAAACTCCCCGAGCAGGCGGCGTAAAGCGCCCGCCGAGAGCTCGTAGCGATGCGGATGGGCAAGCACCACGCGTGCCCCTGCGCCGCGCAGCCGGGCTACGGTTTCAGCGAGCGTTGGCCACGCGATGGGCGCGTGTCCCGGGCGACCCCGCGTGAGCCAAGTTGCGAAGGCATCGCCGATGTCTTTGGCGTGGCCGGCGGCGACGAGTTCGCGAGCGAGGTGCATACGCGTCGGCACGGCATCGCGGCCGAGAATCTTTGCTGCCAGAGCCTTGCCCGGTAGCTGCGCCTTGCGTTCGAGGCGTTCGCCGATCTCGGCGATACGCGCGGCGCGGCGCGCGCGAATGTCCGCGAGGTGCAGGGCGAGTGCCGGGTCCTCGAGGTCGAACTCAAGCCCGATGACATGCAGCGTCTGACCATTCCAGCCACAAGAGACTTCGACGCCCGCCACATGCCGCAATCCTTGGCGGGCGCAGGCGTCACGCGCCTCGAGACAGCCTTCGAGGGTATCGTGATCGGTCAATGCTGCGTGCGTCACGCCGCGGCTCGCACAAAGTTCAATGAGTGCGGCGGGCGCCAGCACGCCGTCGGAGTGATGGCTATGCAGGTGCAGGTCGGCGACAAGGGGCGCACTCATCATCGATACCTTCATCATCGGTATGATAAACCCATGTCACTTCCCGCCCATCAGGCGCCCTCTTGGGAGCAGATCGACACTGTGCTGCTCGACCTCGACGGCACTCTGCTCGATCTCGCTTTCGACAACTTCATCTGGCTCGCGAGGGTTGCCGAAATCTACGCCGAGAATCATGGGCTTTCGTTGGCCGAGACCCACGCCGAACTCGCGCCGCGTTTCCATCGAGTGCAGGGTACGCTCGAGTGGTACTCGATCGAGTACTGGAGCGCACAACTCGGTATCGACATCGCGCGTGTACATCGTGAAGAGGCGCACCGCGTGGCCTGGTTGCCTGGAGCTCGCGGTTTTCTCGAGCGCGTGCGCGAGCGTGGCAAGCGCCTCGTGCTGATGACCAACTCGCACCCCACCATTCTCGAGATCAAAAACGAGCGCACGGGCGTGCTGGCCTATCTCGACGCGGCCTACACCTCGCACGGCTTTGGCGCGCCCAAGGAAGACCAGCGTTTTTGGCAGGCTGCGCGAGCGGTCGAACCGTTTGACCCGGCGCGCAGCCTGTTCGTCGATGACAGCAAGGCCGTATTACATGCGGCGATCGAGTACGGCATCCGCTGGGTCTATGGTGTGAAGCGGCCCGACAGCTCGCGTGAGCCGCATAACCACGAAGAATTCGCCGCGATCGACGGCGTGGCCGATCTCGGCTAGGAGCGTCCGCCCCGCGAGCGTCCGCCGCTGCGCGGTCTGCCGCCGCCACCTGAGCGACCGCCACCGCCCGGACGACCGCCGCCGCCCGGACGACCGCCGCCACCTGGGCGCGAGCCGCCACGAAAACCGCCGCGATCCTCGTATTTGCGTCGCGGTGGCCACGTGAGCTCGGGCAGCATGTCGACCGAGATCGATTCGAAGGGGATCTTGCGACCAATGAATTTTTCGATGTCCGGCAGACCGACGGCGTACTCCTCGCAGGCGAAGCTGATCGCATCGCCTTCGGCGCCCGCGCGTGCCGTGCGACCGATGCGGTGCACGTAGTCGGCCGAGTCCTGCGGCAGATCAAAATTGAAAACGTGACTGACCTCGGGAATGTGCAGCCCGCGTGAGGCGACATCGGTGGCTATCAGCACGGCGAGATTGCCGGAGTGAAAATCTTCCAAGAAGCGCAGTCGCTTTTTCTGCGGCACATCGCCCGAGAGCGCCTGCGCATCGATGCCATTGGCCCGCAGCACATCTTCGAGGCGTTCTGCCATGCGCTTGGTGTTGACGAACACCATGGTGCGATGCGGATCCATCTTGCGCAAAAGACCAATAAGCAGCGGAATTTTTTCTTCCATCGCCGGGTAGTAGATGACCTGGCGAACGCGATCAGCGGTGATTTTTTCGGGCTCGATGCGCACGAGCACCGGCTCGTTCATGTGTTCGTAGGCAAGCTCGAGCACACGCTGTGACAGCGTCGCCGAAAACAACATGGACTGTCGCTGATCGGGGAGTGGCAATCGACGCAGCAAATAGCGGATGTCGGCAATGAAACCGAGATCGAACATGCGATCGGCTTCATCGAGCACGACGGCTTGCGCTTCACGCAGTTCGAAGACGTGCTGCTTGTAGTAGTCGATGATGCGGCCTGGCGTGCCGATCAGCACATCGATGCCGCCTTCGAGGTCGCGCCGCTGTTTTTCATAGTCGACGCCACCAAAGACCACGGCGAGGCGCAGCCCGGTGTGTTGACCGATGAGCACGGCATCTTTGTGGATCTGCACGGCGAGTTCGCGTGTGGGTGCGATCACGAGCGCGCGGATGGCGGTGGCACCGCGAGTGGCGGGTGCAGGCCTCGCCAGCAGGTTCTGAAACAGCGCGACCAGAAACGCGGCGGTTTTGCCGGTGCCGGTTTGCGCTTGTCCGGCGATGTCGCGACCCGCGAGGGCGGAGGGCAGAGTTTGCGCCTGAATTGGCGTACAGCGAGTGAAGCCGGCTTCATCGATGCCTTGCATCAGAGGAGCGGCGAGATCAAGCGCGGAGAAGGTCAGATCGGAAAGATGGGTATCAGTCATTAGGTCGGATGTTGCTCGGTTACCTTGACACTGCTTGCAAACGTTTGGGGAATTGGCTAAAAAGCACATCCAGAAGGGCGTTCTGCCCACTGTCCTGCGGCACTGCCCCCTCCCAACCCATCAAGCATTCCTGGTCGATCCAGAGGCAAAACCCAAATTCCAAAGACGGTGTAGTGTAACCGTTTGACGGCCCCTCAGACATGGCGTTCAGCCGCGGGCCCGCACACCCCCAGAATTCCGACATTTTTCCCACAGCCAACAACCACTCCAGCCGGAGGTCCACCCGCGTGTGCAGCCCTCACATCATCAACACCTCAGATGCCACTTTTGCCAACGACGTGCTCAAGTCCGAGAAGCCTGTGCTGCTCGATTTTTGGGCCGAATGGTGTGGCCCCTGCAAGATGATCGCCCCCATCCTCGATGAACTCGCTGGCGTTTATGCCGATCGCGTGCACATCGCCAAGCTCAACATCGACGAGAACCCGCAGACGCCGCCGAAGTTCGGCATTCGCGGTATCCCGACGCTGATCCTCTTCAAAAACGGTACTGTCGACGCGCAGAAAGTGGGTGCGGTATCGCGCTCGCAACTCGCAGCCTTCCTGGACAGTCACCTGTGAGAGGCGGGTATCTAGGCGGCGGGCAGGGCGGCCCGCGACGTCAGGGGAAGGGACCCCGGCACGGCGGCCCTCGCGATCAACATCGCGGCATGCGCAACGGCAACGTCGGTGGCCCGATGCACGACGACATGCCGATGGATCACGCGCCCTTCATCGATTCCGGTGAAGACGCCGAGATCATCAGCAAAGAAGAGCTCGCAGCCTCGCGCAATTCGATGAACCTCACCACGCTGAAGGCGATGCCTATCTCCCGGC
This sequence comes from Gammaproteobacteria bacterium, assembly GCA_046091005.1. Lineage (GTDB taxonomy): Bacteria > Pseudomonadota > Gammaproteobacteria > Steroidobacterales > Steroidobacteraceae > UBA964. The sequence goes on from JBJTAV010000100.1 coordinate 14,257, forward strand.
TGGTCGATATGGCGAGTGCGCTCGGCGTCGAGAACATGGCGCGCTCGCGCAAGCAGGACATCATCTTCAGCTTGCTCAAGGCTCATGCGCGCAAGGGCGAAGACATTTATGGCGACGGCGTGCTCGAGATTCTGCAGGACGGCTTCGGCTTTCTGCGCTCGGCCGACGGCTCTTACCTCGCCGGCCCCGACGATATCTACATCAGCCCGGCGCAGATTCGACGTTTCAATCTGCGCACCGGCGACACCATCTCGGGGCTGATCCGTCCGCCCAGAGATGGCGAGCGCTACTTCGCGTTGCTCAAGGTCGGCGAGATCAACTTCGACTCGCCGGAGAACGCACGCAGCAAGGTGCTGTTCGAGAACCTCACGCCGCTGCATCCGACGCGGCGCCTGAAGCTCGAGCGCGGCAATGGCTCGACCGAAGATTTGACCGCACGTGCGATCGATCTGGTGGCGCCGATCGGCAAGGGCCAGCGCGGCCTCATCGTCTCGCCGCCCAAGGCCGGCAAGACCATGCTGCTGCAGAACATCGCAACGGCCATCACCGCGAATCATCCCGAGGTCTATCTGATCGTGCTGCTCATCGACGAGCGGCCCGAAGAAGTCACCGAGATGCAGCGTACGGTGAAGGGCGAGGTCGTCTCATCCACCTTCGACGAACCCGCAGCGCGTCACGTGCAGGTTGCCGAAATGGTGATCGAGAAGGCGAAGCGACTGGTCGAGCACAAGAAAGACGTGGTCATTCTGCTCGACTCGATCACGCGTCTCGCGCGCGCCTACAACACCGTGGTGCCGAGCTCGGGCAAGGTGCTCACGGGTGGTGTCGACGCCAATGCGTTGCAGCGTCCGAAGCGTTTCTTTGGTGCCGCGCGCAATATCGAGGAAGGTGGATCTTTGACCATCCTCGCTACGGCGCTGATCGACACTGGCTCGAAGATGGACGATGTCATCTACGAAGAATTCAAGGGCACGGGCAACAGCGAAATCCATCTTGATCGTCGCATCGCCGAGAAGCGCGTCTTCCCGTCGATCAACATCAACCGCTCAGGCACCCGTAAAGAAGATCTCATCACCGATCCGGGCGAGCTCGCCAAGATGTGGATCCTGCGCAAGTTGCTGCATCCGATGGACGAGCTGGCAGCGATCGAGTTCCTGCTCGACAAGATGAAGGATACGAAGACGAATTCGGATTTCTTCGAGGCGATGAAGCGCTGACGCCCGCTCCGGCGCCGCCCGAGCTCAGCGTTGTTGTTCGCGGTGGATGGCGCGATAGCCGATATCGCGCCGACACTGCATCCCTGCAAAGTCGATCTGGTCGACGAGCGCGTAAGCGGCGCGTTGCGCGTCGCTCACGCTCTCGCCAAGGCCCACCGCGCAAAGCACTCGTCCGCCATGGGTGATGACGTGGTCGTTGCGTTGCGTGGTGCCGGCATGAAAAACCTTGCCGGGTAATTGTGCCGCCCTGTCGAGGCCACGGATTTCATCGCCCTTGCGCACCGTGTCCGGATAGCCTGCGGCAGCGAGCACTACGCCGAGTGCCGCGCGCGGGTCCCAGTCCATGCTCACCGCGTCGAGGCGGCCTTCCAGTGCCGCTTCGCAAAGCACGGTGAGATCGGAGCGCAGGCGCGACATGATCGGCTGTGTTTCGGGGTCACCGAAGCGACAGTTGAACTCGAGCACGTTGGGTGTGCCATCGGGTGCGATCATGATCCCGGCGTACAAAAAACCGGTGTAGGGCATGCCGTCGGCGGCCAGACCGCGAATGGTGGGTTCGATGACCTCGCGCATGATGCGCGCATGCATCTCGGGTGTGACCACGGGCGCCGGTGAATAGGCGCCCATGCCGCCGGTGTTGGGGCCAGTGTCGCCATCACCGATGCGCTTGTGATCCTGCGAGGTGGCAAACGGCAGCACATGCACGCCATCGGCCATGACGATGAAGCTCGCTTCTTCGCCAGGCAGGAATTCTTCGATGACGACCTCAGCGCCGGCATCGCCGAACTGCCCGGCAAACATCGCCTGCGCGGTCGCGATGGCCTCTTCGGCGCTGTCGACGATGATCACGCCCTTGCCGGCGGCAAGGCCGCTCGCTTTGACCACGATGGGGCTACGCTGTTTGCGCACCCAGTCGGGGTCGAAGTTGTCGCGGGTGAAGGTGGCGTAGGCGGCGGTCGGAATACCGTGCCGGCGCAAGAATTCTTTGGTGAAGGCCTTCGAGCCCTCGAGCTGCGCAGGAGTCTGACGTGGCCCGAAGCAACGCAGTCCCGCGGCTTCGAAGGCATCGACCACGCCGAGCACGAGCGGGGCTTCGGGTCCGATGATGGTGAGATCGATGCGCTCGCTGCGGGCGAGTGCCACGAGGCCCGCAACATCTTCCGCTGCCACCGCCACGTTGCGTACCTTGCCCTCGAGAGCGGTGCCGGCGTTACCGGGTGCAACCAGTACCTCGGCCACTCGCGGTGACGCGGCGCATTTCCAGGCGAGCGCGTGCTCGCGCCCGCCACTGCCAACGATCAGTACCTTGATCATCAGTGTCTGAAGTGGCGCATGCCGGTGAAAACCATGGTCATGCCGTGCTCGTCGGCCGCTTTGATGACTTCGGCATCACGCAGGCTACCCCCCGGCTGAATGACCGCCGCGACCCCATATTCGGCGGTAACATCAACGCCATCGCGAAACGGGAAGAAGGCGTCCGAGGCCATCACCGAACCGCGCACCTCGAGTTTTTCGTCGCTGGCCTTCATGGCCGCAACGCGGCTCGAGTACACGCGACTCATTTGACCCGCGCCGATACCGACCGTGGCGAGGTCGCGCGCATAGACGATGGCATTGGATTTGACGAACTTGCAGACCTGCCAGGCAAAGAGCAGATCATCGAGCTGCTGTTCGGTCGGCGGCCGAGCGGTGACCACCCGCAGATCTGCGCGCCGCACCATGCCGAGATCGCGGCTTTGCGCGAGCAGACCGCCGGAGACGCTGCGATATTCGAGCTCGGCGCCATGATCGGCTGGCAGGTCGCCAAGTTCGAGCACGCGCACATTGGGCTTGGTGGCGAGTACGGCGAGCGCGTCAGTCGAAATCTTTGGCGCCGCCAGCACCTCGACGAACTGACGGGCGAGGATGGCACTTGCGGTAGCGGCGTCGAGCGGACGGTTGAACGCGATGATGCCGCCAAAGGCCGAGGTGGGGTCGGTTTTGTACGCCGATTCGTAGGCTGCGTGGATGTCTGCCGCCGTGGCGACGCCACAGGGATTGGCGTGCTTGACGACCACGCAGGCGGGAGTCGCAAATTGCCGCACGCATTCGATGGCGGTGTCGGCATCGGCAATATTGTTGAAGGACAATTCTTTGCCTTGCAAAGTTCGGGCGTTGGCCACCGAAGGCCCGCGCGGCGTGACATCGCGATAGAACGCTGCGACTTGATGCGGGTTTTCACCGTAACGCAGGTCTTGCACTTTCTCGAACACCAGCGGAAGAGACTTCGGGAACTCATCGCCCGGTGCAGGATTACGCGACTGCAGATAGTTCGCGACCATGGTGTCGTAGCGGGCGGTATGCGCAAAGGCCTTTGCAGCGAGCCAGGCGCGCAGCGCCGGAGTGGTTGCACCCTCCCGATTTTCGATCTCGCCGAGCACCGTGCCGTAATCCTGCGGATCGACGACCACGGTCACGGCATCATGATTCTTTGCGGCGGCACGCACCATCGCCGGCCCACCGATATCAATGTTTTCGATGGCTTCCGAGTAGGTGCAGGCCGGACGCGCCACAGTCTCGGCGAACGGATAGAGATTGACGATCAGCAGATCGATGCGCTCGATACCGTGCAGCGCCATCACGCTCTCATCGACGCCGCGGCGACCGAGCAGCCCACCATGAATCCGCGGATGCAAAGTTTTGACCCGGCCGTCCATGATCTCGGGGAAGCCGGTGTGCTGCGAGACTTCTTTGACCGTGATACCCTGCTCGGCGAGCAGTCGGGCGGTGCCGCCTGTCGAGAGAATCTCGACATTGCGTGCGAGCAGCGCTCGCGCAAGTTCGATGACGCCCGTCTTGTCCGATACCGAAATCAGGGCGCGACGTACGACAACAGGCATGAAGGCTTACTCCGGGTTGAGACCGAACTCGCGCAGCTTGCGGCGCAGCGTGGCGCGATTGATGCCCAGGATTTCGGCGGCGCGGGATTGATTGCCATTGGCGTGACGCAGGACCACGCGCAGCAAAGGTTCTTCGACCTCGCGCAACACGAGTTCATAGAGGCCGGAAGGCTGATGGCCGTTGAGGTGGTTGAGGTAGTCCTCGAAGGCGCGTTCGGCGTGACCGCGCAAGGGCAGATCCAGTTTGCCGTCGCTGTTGCCCGCTCCCTCACCCGACATGACTCACACCTCGATCAACGCACCGCTCAATGCACCGCCGCCCAAGCACCAAACAATTCCGCGGCGCATGCGTACTGGGTCGACGTCGAAGACGGCGCCATCAGCAGGGCGCGCGCGTCGGGCGTCCTGTCGAGCAGTCGTGCATACCAGCCAAGATGTTTGCGTGCGATTCGCAGCCCGGACTCTTCGCCGTGAAAGGCGTAGATGGCCTGCAAATGCGCGAGAACTATATCACGCCGCTCTGCAGCCGAGAGCGCCGCGGGCACGGCCCCGCGCGTCAGCAATCCATTGATGTCGCGGAAAATCCACGGCGCTCCATGGGAGGCGCGACCCACCATCACACCCGCTGCCCCCGTATAGCCCAAGACGTGTCGCGCTTTGTCCGAACCATCGATATCACCGTTGGCCAACACCGGGATACGCACTGTTGCGCGAATGGCACGGATGGTGTCGTACTCGGCTTCACCCTCATAGAAATCGGCGCGAGTGCGGCCATGGATGGCAAGCGCGGCAATCCCGCTCTGTTCAGCGATCTGCGCGATGCGAACGCCGTTGCGGTGCTCGCGATCCCAACCCGTGCGAGTTTTGAGTGTGACCGGCACGTCGCTGCCAGTGGCCGCCACCGCAGTGACGACAGTCTCCAGAATGCGCGCCACCAAAGGTTCGTCTTGCAGCAGCGCCGAGCCACAAAGTTTGTTGCAGACTTTTTTGGCCGGACAGCCCATGTTGATATCGATGATTTGCGCGCCGAGGTCCACATTGCGTCGTGCCGCCTCTGCAAGAGCCTCAGGATCAGCACCCGCGAGCTGCACGACGCGCGGTTCGGGTTCACCTTCGTGGTTCATGCGTTGCCGAGACTTGCGCGAATTCCACAGCCGCGTATCGGAGGTGATCATCTCCGAGGCGGCGAGCGCTGCGCCTTGCTGGCGCGCCAGAATCCGGAACGGCCGGTCCGTCACGCCAGCCATGGGCGCGAGCACTGCGGGCGCCGTGATTTCCCAGCGCCCGATACGAAAGCCTTTGCGATCTGCGGTCGCGGCGTGGAGTGTCTGCACAGGCGTACTCACAGGCGTATTCACAGGTGCATTCAGGGGGCTTTGCGACCCACGAGACAGGTCCAGCCGTCAAGCGAGCGCCAGCGCTGCAAGACAAGCGTCGACGCATATGCCGCGATGACTTCATCTGCCTGCTCATCGAGCAGCCCCGCAAGCACGAGTTCACCGCCCGGTGCGAGCAGCTGACAAAGAATGGGTGCAAGCTCGCAGAGCGGTCCCGAAAGAATATTGGCCAACACCAGATCGGCGTTGCCCTGCGTACCAACTCGGCTCGCAAGCCCGGTGGCTTCGGCAAAAGTTTCGATTCGCTCGGCGACTTGATTGCCGAGCGCGTTATCGTGCGTGGCGGTCAGCGCTTGCGGGTCGATATCGTGTGCAAAGGCTTGGGCGCCCGACCAAAGTTTGAGCGCGGCGATCGCCAGCACACCCGAGCCGCAGCCGAAATCGACCACGCGAATAGTGTCCGCTTTGCGAGCAGCTGCAGCAGGGTTGTTCGTGTGACGCGCATCGAGAAATTCGAGACAGAGTCGGGTGGTGGGATGAGTACCGGTGCCGAACGCCAGCCCCGGATCGAGCGCGACCACGATCGCGTCCTGCTCATCGACGGTGGCATGCGAGGGGCAGATCCAAAGATTTTGCCCGAAACGCATCGGCTTGAAATCCTTGAGCCACTCGCGCTCCCACTCGCGATCGGCAATGTCTTCGATCTGCAAGGCCGAACGGCTGCAGCCTATGGCGGCCGCCAACGAGGCGAGCGTGTCTTCAGTCAGGCCATCCGCGGGAAAGATGGCCTGCAGGCGCGTTGCCGGCCACAGCCGGATTTCGCCGGGTTTGGGTTCGAGGATGGCATCGTCGCGACGATCGGTGAGCACCACCGAGTACGCACCAGCCTCAAAAAAAGCGGCCTCGACCGCATCCGCGTCGAGCCCGTCGAGGTCCAGGTTTACCGCACGTATCGGGGCGCGCATCGGGGCGCGCGTCACTTCAGGCCGAGCCGACGCTCGAGGTAGTGGATATCCAGTCCGCCTTGCTGGAAGGCTGCATGCGCGAGGATTTCCTGGTGCAGCGCCGCATTGGTCTTGATGC
>JBJTAV010000101.1:0-42963 GCA_046091005.1 Gammaproteobacteria bacterium
CAAAGAAACCCCCTTAAGGAGCTGACGCGCTCCTGGAGGTCTGCAAGGGATCGCTTGATGAGTCCGAGTTCGATCATGGTGCGCTCATTCTAGCAGATGATCGACCAGCAGCTGCAGGCGCCGCTCGCCGTTCCACTCGTTCACATCGAGCCGGTAGACAAGGTGCACGCGCTCGCCGAGCGCTGGCGCATCATCGCTGCCGAGCAGATTCGGTCTGCCCTGCAGCAGGTTGAAGGCGATGGCATCGAAGCGCCGACTCGAGCCCTCGGGCTCGACCCAGAGCTTGAGATGAGTGTCGCCGAGTACCCGCGTTTTGTGCACCCGAAAAACCTGATCGAACGTCGGCTCGGGAAAGGCCTGCCCCCAAGGGCCGCCCTCGCGCAGAGCCTCGGCGGTCGCCAGCGAAAAATCTTCGATACCGAGTTCGCCATCCGTCTCGAGGCGATCCGCCAGCGAGCCGCCCGCCTGCCAACGCACCACCTCGGCATCGAACTCCTGCGCAAACTCATCGAGTCTCGCGGTATCGAGCGAGAGCCCTGCGGCCATCGCGTGCCCGCCGAATTTCGGCAAGAGCCCCGGGCGCCGCGTCGAGATCGCCTCGAGCACATCGCGCGCGTGCACACCGGTCACCGAGCGCATCGAGCCCCGCAGCTGACCTTCGCCTGCATCGGCAAACGCAATCACCGGTCTTCGCACGCGATCTTTGATCCGCCCGGCGACGATGCCGACCACACCCTGATGCCACTCGCGATCGTAGAGACAGAGACCATGACGCGATGCCGCGCCGCCGCGTCGCTCGAGCGCGGCGGGATCGTCGAGGAAGCGCACGGCCGCCATCGCCTGCTCCTGCATTTTGGCTTCAATCGTACGCCGCTCTTTGTTGAGCTCATCGAGACGCGCCGCGAGCATCAGCGCCTCAGGCATCGAGTCGGTGAGCAGACAACGAATGCCGAGCGACATGTCATCAAGACGTCCGGCCGCATTGAGTCGCGGTCCGGCGATGAAGCCGAGATCGGCTGCAATGATTTGCGGCAGATGCTTGCGACCGATTTCGAGCAAAGCCCGCAGCCCCGCGGTACAGCGCCCCGCACGAATGCGCGCAAGCCCCTGCGCGACCAGAATGCGATTGTTCGCATCGAGCGGAACAATGTCGGCGACAGTGCCGAGCGCAACGAGATCAAGCCAGTTCGCAGGCGATGGCAGCGACGCATCGGCGAGCGCGCGATGCAGCGCCGCCATCACGTAGAACGCAACGCCCACCCCCGCCAGTGAGCGCGACGCAAACTGCGCGCCCGGAACATTGGGGTTGACGATCACATTGGCGGCCGGCAACTCGGCGCCGGCGAGGTGATGATCCGTCACCAACACATCGATCCCGAGCGCACGCGCCGCGGCGACGCCCGGCACACTCGAGATGCCGTTGTCGACGGTGATCAGCAGAGACGGATTTTGCTTCGCTGCGAGCGCGACGATCTCCGGCGTCAGTCCGTAGCCAAACTCGAAACGATTGGGAACCAAAAAATCGACGTCTGCATAGCCCCAAGCACGCAAGCAGCGAACGATGAGCGCCGAACTCGTTGCACCGTCGGCGTCGAAATCGCCGATGACGAGAATGCGTCGACCGCTCGCGCGATGTGCGAGCAGCAACTCGATCGCGGCGTCGATGCCATCGAGCGTGCCGACCGGCAGCAATCGATCGAGTCCCGTGCGCAGCAGCGCACTATCTTTGATGCCGCGTGCGGCGTAGGCGCGCGCCAGTACCGGATTGAGTCCGGCGAACACGGCGCTCGCTGCGGGCTCGGCGCTGCGGCGAATGATCTTGAGCTTCATGGGCGTGGGTACTTCATGGGCGTACGCACTTCAGGCGCTATCGGCAATCGCCGCGAATACGCTGCGCAGCGGTCGCCAGAAGCGATATCGGTCGGTTACCGAAGCGCTGACCGACCGATCATTTGCCACCACCGCGAAGCGCTCGAGACGACCGGCAGCAAGCGCCGCGGCAGCGGGTGCAATGACCTCGCGATCAAAGATTTCTGGCGACACCCCGGCCAGCGGTGCGACCACACAGACCGTAGCCTCGTCATCGGCCGCCGACTCGTGCAGCGATTCGAGCGGCAAAACCAGCGGCGCGCACTCGAGCCCGGCGAGCCGTGCAATTGAGCGTACCCAGATGTCATCGGCCACGAGGCGCGAAAACCTGGCCTCGGGTGCAGCAGGCGTAGCCACGATGGGATCTCGCGGCGGCGCCCCACCGCCCCACAACCAAAGCGTGCTGACGCGAGGCTCGCCACGCAACTCGCGACGACGATTGAGCGGCAGATCATGCAACCACATCTCGATTTCGCTCGTGAGCGCGCGTAGCGCAGCGCTCTCGGCACCGCTCGGCAGCAAGGTCTCGATACCCTCGCCGATCAGTCGCGCAGGATCGACGGTCTCTGCCCCCGGCGCACTGAAGCTGCTCAGCACGAAGCCCGCCGAATCGGCAGGCTGCAGAGCGAGCTCATCGGCACCGAAAACTTTGGCAAAAGATTCCGCGAGCTCCAGCGCCTCGGCGGGCGGCAGACGCAGAATGCCGTTCGCCGGAAAGTGCAAAGTTTTGAGGCCCGCCATCAGGTGCAAGGGCGTCGCGAGCCAAGCCTCGCTCGGCGCCGCTGCATGAAGGACGTTCGCTGTGGAGCTGGCATTCGCTGCAGGGATCGCGTTCGCTGCGGCGATGATGCTCGCCGCGTCGACGAGCGCGAGATCAGCGCGGCCCACACCGCGCGCGAGCATGCCGCGCCAGCCGCCGCGCAGCGGACGCGGTGGCGGGAAACGCAGCGTCGTCAACGCCGCCGACGGCGGCGCCTGCGGCACTGCAGCTGCATGCATGAAAAAATCGGGGAGGACGAGCACGAGTTCGCGCACATCGCGTATGTTATCGGAGCATGCGCCTGACAGTGACGCCGAGTGATACCCGATTGCTCATCCGCGGTTACGCGGAGGGCAAGTTGCGCATCGCTGATCGCGAGATCAGCTCGTCCGTCATTCTGAGCGCGACGCTGCTGCATACCGATCTGGCGCCGCAGCAACCCGCCGATCTTGCCGAGACCGACCTCGCGCCCGTCTTTGCCGAGAAGCCCGAAGTGGTGGTGATCGGCTGGGCCGGCGGCCAGACATTTTTGCCCGCTGCACAGCGTCGCTGGTTTCTGGAACGCGGTATCGGCATCGAGGTCATGGAACTCGGCGCCGCCTGTCGAACCTACAACGTGCTGGTGGGCGATAGTCGACGCGTGGTCGCCATCTTGTTCCCACGCTGAATCGCGCGCAGCACGCTTCAGTGCGCGCGGTTCAAGTCGCGCCGATCATCCCCGCTTGCAGCGGCACGAATGACACCGCGCCAAGACGCTCTTGCTCGAAACCCTGCTCGCGCCGCGTGATGCGAATGAGCTCCTGCTTGTCGCCACCCACCGGCATCACGAGTCGCCCGCCGATCGCAAGTTGCTGCAGCAGGGTCTCAGGCACCGTGAGCGGCGCGGCCGCCACCAGAATACCGTCGTAAGGCCCCTGCGCGTTCCAGCCTTCGTAACCGTCGCCATGACGGAACCGCACATTTTTGACAGCCAATTCTTTGAGCCGTGCCTTGGCCCGAAGCAGCAGCGGCTCGATGCGCTCGATGGTACAGATACGCGTCACCAAACCCGACAGCACCGCAGTTTGATAACCGCAGCCTGTGCCCACCTCGAGCACATTGCTGAGCGGGCCCGCCTCGAGCAGGGCCTCGGTCATGCGCGCCACGATATAGGGCTGCGAAATGGTCTGTCCGAAACCGATCGGCAGCGCGGTGTCTTCGTAGGCTCGACTCGCGAGCGCCTCATCGACAAAGATATGCCGCGGGATGTTGCGAATACGATCGAGCACGGCCGGATTTTTGACGCCCTGCTCGATGAGGCGCTGCAGCAGACGCTCGCGCGTGCGCGCCGAAGTCATGCCGATACCGTTGAGACGCTGATCCATTATTCGCCAACATTCATTCGCCAATGCCCTGCAGCCAGTCGCGCACCGTATCGAGTGCCGCATGACGCGTGAGATCGACCTGCAGCGGCGTCACCGACACGAAGCCCTCGGCAACGGCATTGAAGTCGGTACCCGGACCATCGTCCTGACCCTCGCCCGCCATGCCGACCCAGTAGACCACGCGTCCGCGCGGATCCATGGCCTTTACCGCACGCCCGGCGCGGTGCCGATGCCCGAGCCGCGTGGTCTTGAAGCCACGCAGTTCGCCAAAGGGTCGATGCGGTACGTTTACATTGAGGATCATGGTGCGCTCGAGTGGTCGCTCAAGCAGACGTTGCACGATCAGCCGCGCCACTTTGGCCGCGGCGCTGTAATCCATCTCACCCTGCTCGGGGCGACGCAACGAAAAAGCGACCGTGGGCAGCCCGAGAAATCGGCCCTCGATGGCCGCTGCGATGGTGCCCGAGTACAGCGCGTCGTCACCGAGGTTTTCGCCGTTGTTGATCCCCGAGACCACCATGTCGTGTTCGAAATCGAACAGCCCGGAGATCGCGAGGTGTACGCAATCGGTCGGCGTGCCCGACACGAAGTAGGCGTTCTGCTCGAACTCGGTGACCCGCAGCGGCTGCTCGAGGGTGAGCGCATTGCTCGCACCGCTGTGATTACGCTCCGGCGCCACCACCGTGAGCTCGGCAAGGCCCATGAGTGCCTCGCGCAGGGCGATGATGCCCGGCGCCCGATAGCCGTCGTCGTTGCTTACGAGGATCTTCATCGAGCGTTTTTTCTTGGAGACCGGAGAGGGCCGCCAATATACTGAAAGCTCGGCACTCGAGGTAGCAGGATGCGCAAACCCTCAGACGAAGACATCCGGACATTCCGTGATGCGGTGAAAGGAGCTCGCCCGCTCAAGGCCGCGCCCAAAATCCGTCCGCATCGACCGAAGCCGAGGCCGCGCGCGCACTTTCGGCGCTTGGGTGAAGCCGAAGTTCTCGAGGACAGCCTGCACCTGAGTCCTGCCGATCTCGAAGTCGAATTCGGCGAGGAGCTCACTTACCGCCGCGTGGGCATTCAGGACGCCGTGATGCGGCGACTGCGCCGTGGCCACTATCGCGTCGAGTCCGAACTCGACTTGCACGGCCTCACGGTCCCCGAAGCCAAACAAGCGCTGCGCGACTTTCTGTCACGAGTCATCGCGCGACAAAGCCGCTGCGTACGCATCATCCATGGCAAGGGTCTGGGTTCCGGTCCACGCGGCCCCGTGCTCAAAAAGGCGGTCAACGTGATCTTGCGACGCACCGACTCGGTGATGGCTTTTTGTACCGCACGCGCAGTCGACGGCGGCACGGGCGCGATCTACGTGCTGCTGCAGTAGCTCAGCGCGAGCTCAGCAAGCGCGCCATGCGCGCGCGAGTTTCGTCGGTCACCCAACCGTCTTTCATCATGGCCTCGACCGACTCGCTCGGCTGATCAAAAATTTTCCGCAGATCTGCGCGCACGAGATCGCGAGTGCGCTGATAAGTCTTGGGCGGCAGCGCGATGAGTTCGTGGGCGAGCGCCAAAGCGCGCGGCACGACCAGAGCAGGCTCGGCGCATTCATCGACCAAACCCGCCGCCAGCGCTTCATCGCTGCGCAACATGGCACCGCGCGGCAGCAAGGCCGCCGCACGCCGCGTTCCCACCAGCCGCTCGAATACTCGATAGATGGTCTCGCCGGGATAGAGACCGACCTGCACCTCGTTGAGCCCGATACGGAAATCACCGCTCGCCATGATACGGTAATCGCAGAGGACGGCGATGACTGCGCCGCCCGCGGGGCTATGACCCGTGACCGCAGCAATGATCGGTACCGGCGAGTGCACGATACGCAATTGCAATCGACCGAAAGCCATGACGAGCTCGCGTGCCGACTCTTCGTTTGCGGTGACTTCACGCACATCGAGTCCCGCCGAAAAAATTCCGGGCGCACCGGAGATGATGAGTGCACGAGCCTCTGCCGCAGCGATCGCGGCGTCGAGTTCTTTGAGCAATGCACCGTTGAGTGCGTTGACCGGGGGTCGCGCGAGGCGCAGCTCGCGCACCGCGCCGTGATCGATGATCTCAATCATGTTCATCCTCGCTGCCGGCTGCGGTTGACAGGTCGATCAGTTCGCGCAGCACGGTGGTCGCAAAACTGCCCGGTCGCAGCCGAAAACTCAAGACTGGCGTGCGGTCGCTCTCGAGCCAAGAAAGTTCGAGATCGCGCACGGCCACGCGCAGCGGACGACGCGACGCCTCGAGCCGATCGCGCTCGAGTCGGGCCACCGCCTGCGGAAACCGGTCGATCAGCTCGGCCTCGAGAGCCGCGATGTCGCCACTCACGCCGCTCTCGCCCCGCCCGTACAGCGGGCCCGTCGGGTGGATGTCGAGGGCCGCCAGGCGGGTCGCGATCGACTCATCGAGCGCCTGCACGACAAAACTCGAATTGCTGCCATCGAGATTGGCGCGCTCGCCGACCTGCAAATGACACCAGTCCTTGCGCACCACCCGCGCGGCAAGCACCGCATTGAATAGCAGACTGCGCAACGCCGACAGCTCGAAGCCGCGCTCGAGGGGGACCGCGTCGGGCGCGGCCTCGGCAAACGCCCCGCGCAAGTTGCCGAGGTCGCGACCAAAGCGCTGCGGACCAAAATAATTGGGGACGCCTGCCAGGGCAATCTCGGCGACCCGTCGCTCGAGTTGCGCCGCATCACCCACAAAATCGCGCAGCACGATTCGGAAACGATTACCGGCGAGCGCTCCACGCGGCAGCTTGCGCGCATGGGCGGTGGCGGCGATCACCTCATAGCCCTCACCGCCCGTACCGAGCCAGCTCGCCGGATCGCGCCGGCGCGAAGGCACGGTAAACCACTGCGTCGTCACCGCATTGCGATCTTTGAGCCCCGCATAACCCACATCGAAGTGCCGTACTCCGGCGGCGCGTGCGAGCTCACGCGCCACCCAAGCCGTGTTGGCAAGGCGTTTGCGCACCTGCAACAAGACATGCTCACCCTGCCCGGAAGCGGCGAACCCCAGCTCCTCGTGCACCTCGAAATCTTCGGGTTGCACGCGCAGGCGCGCAGAACCCGCGGGCGGTTCGATCGCGCGCGGTGGATTGATGGCCAGGCTGCGCCAGAGATCGAAAGACATGATTGATTTCTTTGCGAGCGCGCGCGGCGACTCAGCGCCGCTCGATCAGTACCACGGCTTCGGCGGCGATACCTTCGCGGCGACCGAGGAAACCCATTTTTTCGGTAGTCGTTGCCTTGAGATTGACGGCATCGACCGCAACCCCAAGCAGCGTCGCAATGGATTCGCGAATGGCAGCACGATGCGCGGAGAGCCGCGGTGCCTCGCAGAGCAGCGTGAGATCGGCGTTGATCACCTGATACCCAGCTTGCTGGAGCAGGCTCACGGCATGACGCAGAAACTGTCCGCTCGCCGCGCCGCGCCAGCGAGGATCGCTATCGGGAAAATGTTGACCGATGTCGCCGAGTCCGCCAGCGCCCAGCAAGGCATCGGTCAAGGCGTGCAGCAGCACATCGCCATCGGAGTGCGCAATCACGCCAGCCTCGTGCGGCACGCGCAGACCCCCGAGCATCACGTGATCGCCCGATCCGAACGCATGCACATCAAAACCCGAACCCACACGGATCATCCCGCACCTCCTGCCAAGCGTGCGCGCAGTATGCCCTCGGCGAGTACCAGATCGGTGGTGGTTGTCACTTTGAGATTGGTCGACTCGCCGGTGATGAGGCGGGGCGTGGCACCCTGCCACTCCATGGCCTGCGCCTCATCGGTCGGTGCGCGCCCTGCGGCGACAGCAGCCCGCAGTGCCGCGAGCAAAGCACCGAGCCGAAACATCTGCGGTGTCAAAGCGCGCCACAAACCTTCGCGCGCCACGGTTTCGGCGCTGACCACAGCGGCGCCCGCCGCAGCACCGCGCTTCAAAGTGTCGGCAAGTGGCAGGGCGAGTATTCCGCCAGCGAGCGCTGAGTCCGCCGTTGCATCGTCGCGCGCCACACCCTGCCGCAGCGCGGCGATCTCGGCCGCAGTGACGCAGGGGCGCGCCGCATCGTGCACCAACACCCAGTCGCTGTCTTTTGCACCACGCGTACGCAAGGTCTCGAGCGCCTGTCGTACCGAATCGCTGCGCTCGGCACCGCCCGGTGCCTCGATGATCGGTCGTTGCAAACGTGCCCGCACCGCAGGCCAGTGCGCATCACCCGGACTCAAGGCCACCGCGAGCCCGAGACAACGCGCATCCGTCGCGAACGGCTGCAGAGCCCACTCGAGCATGCTGCGATCAGCGATCGTCAAATATTGTTTGGGAAGATCGGCACCGAGCCGCTGGCCCCGCCCGGCCGCCGGCATGACGAGCCAGTATTGCGGGTCGCTCAAGGCTGCGGACTCAGCGCTGCGCCGTGCGTGTGGCGACGGTCGCTTCAGCCGGCGGCGCGACCGAAGCGGGCGGTACAGCCAACGCGGGTGAGGCGACCACCACCTTGGGCACGACCTGATAAAACGACTCGCCCGCCGCGATCATGCCAAGCTCGCTGCGCGCGCGCTCTTCGATCGCCGTCATACCACTTTTGAGATCAGCGACCTCAGCCGCGAGTTGCTCGTTGCGACGCGTGAGTTCGGCATTGGTGGAGGATTGCAGGGCGACCGCTTGGCGCAGTCGATAGGCTTCGCGTACGCCGTCGTCGGACAACCAGATGCGGTACTGCAGCAGCACCGTCAGGCAAACCAATACGCCGACAACCCCTTTCGTCATTGACGCGGGATGGTAAACCTCGACTGACACAAAATAAACCCCTTTGGCGTCAGATCTTTCGGGGGAAAGCCTCACGTCCCGCATAGCGCACTTTGCCGCCGAGTTCTTCTTCGATGCGCAGCAACTGGTTGTACTTGGCGATGCGATCGGAGCGCGACATCGAGCCCGTCTTGATCTGTGTTGCCGAGGTGGCCACCGCGATATCGGCGATCGTCGTGTCTTCGGTTTCGCCCGAGCGATGCGAAATCACCGCGGAGTAACCGGCACCCGTCGCCATCGCGATCGCTTCGAGCGTCTCGGTCAGTGTGCCAATTTGATTGACCTTGATGAGGATGGAATTCGCGATGCCCTGACGGATGCCCTCGGCAAGAATCCGGGTATTCGTGACGAAGAGGTCATCGCCCACGAGCTGGCAACGCTTGCCCAATATTTTGGTGAGACCCGCCCAGCCCTGCCAGTCCGCTTCGGCCATGCCATCTTCGATGGTGATGATCGGATACTTCGCGACCAGCTTGGCAAGGTAGGCCGCAAACTGCGCCGCGCCGAAGCTGCGCCCTTCGCCGTGCAACTCGTACTTGCCGTTCTTCAAAAATTCGGAGCTGGCGACATCGAGCCCAAGATAAATATCGCGACCCGGCCGATAGCCCGCTTTTTCGATGGCCTGCAGCAACAACTTGAGCGCGGCTTCGTTCGAAGGCAAATCGGGCGCAAAACCACCCTCATCGCCCACCGCCGTGGTGAGCTTCTTGCCCTTGAGAATCGCCTTGAGCGTGTGAAACACCTCGGCGCCCATCTGCAGTGCATGACTGAAGCTGCGCGCACCGACCGGCAGGATCATGAACTCTTGCACATCGAGGCTGTTGTCGGCGTGCGCACCGCCGTTGATGACATTCATCATCGGCACGGGCATCACGGGCGTGCGACCGCCGGCAAGATAGCGCCAACGCGCCATGTCGGCATCGTCGGCGGCGGCATGCGCGGCCGCGAGCGACACCGCGAGCAGCGCATTCGCACCGAGTCGACTTTTGTTCTCGGTGCCATCGAGCGCGATCATCCGCGCATCGATCTCCTGCTGTTCACGCACATCACGCTTGAGCAGCGCACGGCGGATCGGGCCGTTGACGTTGGCGACCGCCTTGAGCACCCCCTTGCCGAGATAGCGCTTCTTGTCACCATCGCGAAGTTCCACTGCCTCGCGTGTTCCGGTCGACGCGCCAGAGGGTACGGCCGCGCGCCCGAAGGCCCCGCTCGCGAGAATCACATCGGCTTCGACAGTGGGATTACCACGCGAGTCGATGACTTCGCGCGCACGGATATCGGCAATGCGGCTCATGAACGGTCTTCCTCGAAAGGTCTGGCTTTGACGACGCGGTCGAGCTCGACGAGCGTCGACAACAAAGATTCCATGCGTGCGAGCGGCCAGGCATTGGGGCCGTCGGAAAGTGCCTTGGAAGGATCAGGGTGGGTCTCCATGAAAAGACCCGCGATGCCGGCCGCGACGGCTGCGCGCGCAAGCACCGGCACGAACTCGCGCTGCCCGCCCGAGGCACTGCCCTGCCCGCCCGGCAACTGCACGGAATGCGTGGCATCGAACACGACCGGACAGCCCGTCGCGCGCATCACGGCGAGCGAACGCATGTCGGAGACGAGGTTGTTGTAGCCAAAACTGAAGCCGCGCTCGCAAACCATGATGTCGGGATTGCCCGTGGAGCGCGCCTTGTCGACCACGTTCTGCATCTCCCAGGGCGAGAGGAACTGGCCTTTTTTGATATTGACCGGCTTGCCCTGCGAGGCCGCAGCAACGATGAAGTTGGTCTGCCGACAAAGAAATGCCGGCGTCTGCAGCACATCGACCACGGACGCCACCTCGGCGAGCGGTGTGTCTTCATGCACGTCGGTGAGCACCGGCAGCGCGAACTTGTGGCGGATGTCCTCAAGCACCTTGAGTCCGGCATCGATGCCGGGACCGCGAAAGCTCGATCGCGACGAGCGGTTCGCCTTGTCGTAAGAAGCCTTGAAGATATAGTGCACGCCGAGCCGCGAACAAAGCTCACGCATCCGACCGGCGACCTCTTCGCAGAGCGCTGCGCTCTCGACGACGCAGGGTCCGGCGATCAAAAAAAACGGCGCGCTGGCACCGACTTCGACACCTGCCAGTTTCATGGCTTGACCCCGCCGTGATGCGCGCGTGCGGCGGCGATGAAGCCGCTGAAAAGCGGATGCCCGTCACGCGGATTGGAGGTGAACTCCGGGTGGAACTGCGTCGCCACAAACCACGGGTGATCGGCGAGCTCGACGATCTCGACGAGTTCATCGCGCGACATCCCGGAAAAACCGAACCCGGCTGCGCGATAGCGATCGAGGTAGTTATTGTTGAACTCGTAACGATGCCGATGGCGCTCGCGGATCACGGGCTTGCCATAGCGCGCACGCGCTTTCGAGCCTTCGGCGAGCAGCACTTCCTGGCCACCGAGTCGCATCGTCCCGCCGAGGTTCGAAGATTCATCGCGCGCCTGCACGCCGCGCGCGGCATCCTGCCATTCGGTGATCAAGGCAATCACCGGATGCGGCGTTGCGCGGTTGAACTCGGTGCTGGTCGCGCCCTCGAGACCGAGCACGTGTCGACCGAACTCGATCACCGCGAGCTGCATACCGAGACAAATGCCAAGGTAGGGTAGCTTGTGCTCGCGCGCGTAGCGCACTGCAGCGATCTTGCCCTCTACACCCCGCTCACCGAACCCGCCCGGCACCAGGATTGCATCCATTTTTTCGAGCACACCCGTGCCCTGCTCCTCGATGTCGGTCGACTCGATGAAGTGGATGTTCACGCGCGTGCGATTTTGCACGCCGGCATGCGTGAGCGCCTCGTTGAGCGAGAGGTAGGAATCGCGGTTCTGCACGTACTTGCCGACCATGGCGAGGTTGACCTCGGCCTCGGGATGGGCCTTGGTCTCGACCACGCGCTTCCACTCCGACAGATCCGCCGGTTTGGTCATGGACTCGAGTCGCAGTTTCTCGACCACGATGTCGTCGAGCCCCTGCTCGTGCAGCAGCACCGGGATTTCATAGATGTCGCGCGCTTCGACCGCCGAGATGACGGCGCGCTGCTCGACATTGGTAAAGAGCGCAATCTTGCGCCGATGCTCCGCCGGCAGCGGATCGCGCGCACGGCAGAGCAGGATATCCGGCTGAATGCCGATGCCGCGCAATTCTTTGACCGAATGCTGCGTGGGCTTGGTCTTGATCTCGTTGCCGCCGCCCACCACGGGCACCAGCGTGAGATGCATGAAGACCGCCTGATTGCGTCCGAGCTCGACACCGATTTGGCGAATCGCCTCGAGGAAAGGCAGCGATTCGATGTCGCCGACCGTGCCGCCGATCTCGACCATGCAGACATCGGAATCGCCCGCGCCCTGCATGATGCTGGCCTTGATCTCGTCGGTGATATGCGGAATCACCTGTACCGTGGCGCCGAGGTAATCGCCCCGACGCTCCTTGGCAATCACCCGTTCATAGATGCGGCCGGTGGTGAAGTTGCTGCTGCGACCCGTGACCGTGCGTACGAAGCGCTCATAGTGGCCGAGATCGAGATCGGTCTCGGTGCCATCGTCGGTGACGAACACCTCGCCGTGTTGAAACGGGCTCATGGTGCCCGGGTCGACGTTGATATAGGGGTCGAGTTTGACCATCGCGATCTTCAGACCGCGAGCCTCGAGTATGGCCGCCAACGAGGCGGAGGCGATGCCCTTCCCCAACGAGGAAACGACACCGCCCGTGACAAAGACGAAACGAGGCATGGTGAACCGCCGCACAAATTAGAGCGCCGGAATAGGCCCGGCACGACGGGAAATCAGATTAGCAAAAACGGCCTTCCCACACCAGTCGCATGCGCTCCTTGGTGGGGGTTACGCCGACCGTCGTGCGGTAGCTCGCAGCCACGAAGAGATCGCCCACCGCGACAATGTCGGCAGCGAACACAATCGGCAGACCTTCGCGCTCCCAGGGCGGTATCCCGGCGACGCGCAGCAGTTCTTTCAGAGCGCGCCGTGGCCCCCCGCTCTCCGTGACCAGCGTCTCCCCGCCCTCGCGCCTGCCCACCCGCAGTGTCTTCGGCAGTGATTTGGCGGCGATTGGACCGTCCGGATCGACGACGAGGCATAGGGCTCCACGGCCGGCACCGAGCTCGAAGCGCGGCTGACGCCGCCAGTGCCAAGGGCGCGTGGCGCCGGATTTGCGGGCAGCCTGTGGCGCAGGCGAGGGACAAGTCGCCAGCGCCGCGTGAGCTGCCAGCGCGGGCGAGAGCGCGTACAGCCTCCCCTTGAAGCGCCTGACTTCGCCGCCGTCCCAGCGTACGCAGGGCTGCGCATCGCGGCGCGCCGCCGGCAGTTCGGTACGAATTCGCTCCAGGTGCACGGCATCGGGCAACGACAGACCGCGCTGCAGCAGCCAGTACCGCAAAAGGTTCCGCTGGCGCGCCACGCTGAGTTTGCGCAAGCGTTCAAGATCGATGAGACGTCCGCTATCGACAACGCCCGCGACCCCGACACCCACCGCCTGCAGATCGCTCGCCGCCAAAACTTCGAGCAACTCCCGCGCCTCGCCGAGATGCGCCGCGCTACGCGCCGCCACGGTCGTCGCCGCGGGCCATCGCGCCCGTAGCAGCGGCACCACGCGCTGCCGCAGATAGTTGCGATCGAAGCGCTCATCGACGTTGCTGTCATCATCAACCCAAGCGATATCGCGCGCGCGCAGCCACTGCTCGAGCGTCGAGCGCGACTCACCGAGAAAAGGGCGCACCAGAAATCCCGTCTCAAAGATTGTGCACCGCGGCATGCCCGCAAGGCCGGCAACACCCGCCCCGCGCATCAGCTGCAGCAGCAAGGTCTCGAGCTGATCATCTTCGTGATGTGCCGTGAGCAGCCACTCGCCCCGTCGCAAACCGCGTGCAAGCGCTGCATAGCGTGCACTTCGCGCCTCGGCCTCGAGCGAGCGGCCGCGGACACGCGGCACGCTGATTCGACGCACCGAAAGGGGGATGCCGAGTGTTCGGCAGAGCGCTCGGCAATGCCGCGCCCAGTCGTCGGCCGAGGGTCGCAGGCCATGATGCACATGCACCGCACGCAGGGCTCGCCCCCGCAACACAGCATGACTCGCGCACAAAGACGCGAGGGCGACGAGCAGCGCGACCGAATCCGCCCCGCCACTCAAGGCTACACAAAATCTTTGAGGGCTTGCCTCCTGCGCCAGCCGCTCGAGCTCCCGCCCCAGCCGCCGCAGCAGTGCATCGGCAGGCGTACTCAGCCTGGCTCCTCGGCGAATACGCCGAAGCCGGCGAGACGGCAGGACCGCTCGGCGAGCAGCGTCTCGCGCGGCTTGGCCTGCAGTTCATGCAGATGACGCAGCAGCGCATCTTTGACGGAGCTCGCGATCACGTTGCCATTGCGGTGCGCCCCGCCCAAGGGCTCGGCGATCACCTCATCGACCAGCCCCAGGGATCGCAGTCGATCGGCTGTCAGGCCCATCGCCTCGGCGGCCGTTTCTTTCTTGTCGGCGCTTTTCCAAAGAATGGAGGCGCAGCCCTCGGGCGAGATCACCGAATAAGTGCTGAATTGCAGCATCAGCAAGCGATCGCAAACACCGATTGCCAAGGCGCCGCCCGAGCCGCCCTCGCCGATCACCACGCTGATCACCGGCACGCGCAGCTTCGCCATCTCGAACAGATTGCGCGCGATGGCCTCGCTCTGCCCTCGCTCTTCGGAGTCGAGACCCGGATAGGCGCCCGGCGTATCGATGAAAGTGATGAGCGGCAAAGAAAAGCGGTCGGCGAGATGCATCAAGCGCAGCGCCTTGCGATAGCCCTCGGGTTTCGGCATGCCGTAGTTGCGACGGACACGCTCTTTCGTATCGCGCCCTTTTTGATGCCCGATCACCACCACGGCCTCGCCGCCGAGCCGTGCGAGCCCGCCGATCAGCGCTTGATCGTCGCCGAACATGCGATCGCCGTGCAGCTCTTCGAACTCGGTGAAGGCCTGCCGCAGGTAGTCGAGCGTGTAGGGTCGCTGCGGGTGACGCGCGAGCTGCGTGATCTGCCATGGGCTGAGCTTGGAGAAGATCGTGCGCGTGAGCTGATCGCTCTTCGACTGCAACCGGGTAATCTCCTCGTGCACGTTCACACCCGCGCCGGCGGTGATATGGCGCAGCTCCTCGATCTTCGCCTCGAGCTCGGCGATCGGCTGTTCGAAATCGAGAAAATTGATACCCATGGGCTGCAGGTTACGGGGCCATCCCCGGGCTTTCAACCGTAGGCAGAACTCGCCGTGCCGGGCGGGGGGCCATAGACCACCCTGACGCCATTGCTGCCCACCAATTGCTCCAGTGCCTCGATGAGCTCGGGACTCGCGCGAACCTTCCACTCGGCCCCAAGCTCGAGCCCGGCGCTCGCCCGCTCGCCGGCGTAACGCACACCCACCGCACAGGGCCCCGGTCGGTGCGCCGCCAAGGTATCGGCCAGACGCTGCAGCATCAGACCCTGATCGCTGCCGTTGGCACGCGGCCAAATGAGCACGATGCGATGCGCCTGCTGTTCGCGAGCGCGATCGAGTTCGGTGACTTTCTTGGCAGCCAGGCGCCAGGTCTCGCCCTGCTCGTCGTAGCGCAGCTGCCCATCGACCACGACCAGCGCATCTTTGACGATCAGCTCGCGAAACTTCTGCAGGATCTCGTCAAAGAACGTGACCTCGATGCGTCCGGTACGATCATCGAGCACGATCGAGGTGCGATTGCCGCGCTTGCGGATTTCGTGGATGTAGCCGGCGACCGTCGCCAGCCGCCCACCAAAGAATCCACGCTCCGTCGAGCCAGGCGTCGGCTTGTCGCTCAAGATGTCGGCAACGCGCCCGGTCACGAAACGCAGCAGATCTTTCTCGTAGCGCGCAAGCGGATGCCCGGTCAGATAAAGCCCGAGCGTCTCACGCTCACCCGTCAGCCGCATGGCCTCGCTCCACTCGGGCTGCAGCGGCACCGCCTCGGCACTCGCTTCGGCCGCCTGCCCCGCATCCTGCGCGAGACCAAAGAGATCGACTTGCCCGGTCTCGACCGCGCGCGTCGCCTGCTCGCCAAGTTGCATCGCTGCGGCGAGCCGCGCCATCTGCGTCGCACGATTGATGCCGAGTGAATCGAGACTGCCCGAGCGAATGAGCGCTTCGAGCACGCGTCGATTGACGCGATTGAGATCGAGTCGGCGACAGATATCTTCGAGGCTGCGATAGGGGCCATCGGCCGCGCGCTCCTCGGTGATTGCCTCGACCGCCGACTGCCCCACGCCCTTGATGGCGCCGAGTCCGTAGCGCACCTGCCGCGGCGCCGCGACCACGAACGCATAGGCCGAGGCGTTGACGTCGGGCGGCAGCACGCTGATTCCCATGCGATCGCACTCGTCCTTGATGGTGACCACCTTGTCGGTGTGGTCCATGTCGGCCGAGAGCACCGCGGCAATGAAAGCCTCGGGGTAATGCGCCTTCAGCCAGCCCGTTTGATAGGAGAGCAGCGCATAAGCGGCAGAGTGCGACTTGTTGAAGCCGTAGCCCGCGAACTTTTCCATCAAGTCAAAGATATGTGCAGCCTGCGCCTCGGGCACGCCACGCGCCTTCGAACCATCGACGAAAATGCTGCGCTGCTTGGCCATCTCCTCGGGCTTTTTCTTGCCCATGGCGCGACGCAACAAATCGGCACCGCCCAAGCTATAGCCTGCGAGCACCTGCGCGATCTGCATCACCTGCTCCTGATAGAGGATGACGCCGTAGGTCGGCTTCAGCACGGTCTCGAGTGAGGGATGCAGGTAATCGATCGGACCGTCGATGCGTCCGTGTTTGCGGCCAATGAAATCATCGACCATGCCGGACTGCAGCGGACCCGGTCGGAACAAGGCCACGAGCGCGACCACGTCCTCGAAGCGATCAGGTTGCAGGCGCCGCACCAGATCCTTCATGCCACGCGACTCGAGCTGGAAGACCGCCGTCGTCTCGCAATTTTTGAGCAACTGGAACGTGGCCGCGTCATCCATCGGCAAGATCGCCATGTCGAGCGGCGCTTCGTCGCCCTCGCCCGCCGCGCGCCGTCGCGCACGCTCCTCGTTGATGGCGCGTACCGTGTGCTCGATGATGGTCAGGGTACGCAGCCCGAGGAAGTCGAACTTCACGAGACCCGCGGCTTCGACGTCATCTTTGTCGAACTGCGTGACCACGCTGCCGCCGCCTTCTTCACAATAAAGCGGCGCGAAATCTTCGAGCACCGAGGGCGCGATCACCACGCCACCGGCGTGCTTGCCGGCATTGCGTGTCAGGCCCTCGAGCGACTTGGCAAGGTCAATGAGACCGCGAACCTCTTCGTCATCCTTGTAGAGTTTCTTCAGCTCGGGCTCTTTCTCGAGTGCGGCATCGAGCGTGATATCGAGCTCGAAGGGCACGAGCTTGGCAATCTTGTCGACATAGCCGTAACCGAAACCGAGCACGCGACCCACATCACGCACCACCGCCTTCGCCGCCATGGTGCCGTAGGTGATGATCTGCGAGACCCGCTTGCGACCATATTTTTCGGCCACGTACTCGATCACCCGATCGCGACCATCCATGCAGAAGTCGACGTCGAAGTCGGGCATGGAAACGCGTTCGGGATTGAGGAAACGCTCGAACAGCAGGTCGTATTGCAGCGGGTCGATGTCCGTGATGCCCAAAGAATAGGCCACGAGCGACCCGGCACCCGAACCACGGCCCGGCCCCACCGGCACGCCGTTCTCGCGCGCCCAGCGGATGAAATCGGCGACGATCAAAAAATAACCCGCGAAGCCCATCTTGCAGATGACGGCGAGCTCGGTGTCGAGTCGCGACTCATAGCTCGCGCGATCGACGCTGGGCATGCGCGCAAGCCGAGACTCGAGCCCGCGCGCCGACTCGCTGCGCAGGTGACCCTCGGTCGTTTCGCCTGCAGGCACCGGGTACTCGGGCAACCGACTCTCGCCGAGCTGCAGCAGCAAACTGCAACGCCGCGCAATCTGCACCGAATTCGCGAGCGCCTCGGGCAGGTCGGCAAACAACTCGGCCATCTCGGCGGGGCTGCGCAGGTATTGCTGCGGGGTATAACGGCGTGGCCGCGAGGGATCGCCGAGCTGCGTCCCCTCGTGAATGCAGACGCGCGCCTCGTGCGACTCGAAATCGGCAGACGACAAAAATCGCACATCGTTGGTCGCCACGATCGGCACCGACTCGGCGAGCGCGAGGTCCACGGTCGCCGTGAGCAGCGCCTCTTCGCCTTCGCGGCCCAGGCGGCTGACTTCAAGGTAATAACGATCGCCAAAGATCGCGCACCACTCGGCGAGCTGTCGTCGTGCATCGACCACTTTGCCGGCGGCCAAAGCGCGACCTACATCACCCTCGGCGCCACAGGAGAGCGCGATCAGTCCCGCTGTCGAGCGGGCATCAAGCCATGCGCGATCGATGCGCGGCTCGCCACGCTGCTGACCCTCGAGATAAGCGCGGCTGACCAGGCGGGTGAGATTTCGATAACCGGCATCGTTCTGACAGAGCAGCGCGATCCGTGTCGGCGCCACGCGCTCACCGGGTTCGGCGATCAGCAGATCAACACCGACGATCGGCTTCACGCCCTTCTCGAGTGCTGCCTTGTAGAACTTCACCAAGGCGAAGAGATTACTTTGATCGGTGACGGCGACCGCGGGCATGCGCTCGGCAGCCACCTGCGCGATGAGCTCCGGGATCCGTACCACGCTGTCGACCAGCGAGTACTCGGTGTGCAGGCGGAGGTGGACGAAGTCGGTCATCGCAGGCGTGATCTTACCGGCGCGTAGCTCCTGCGGTGCACCGACGATGGCCCATAGGCGTCGAGGGCAGCCAGATGCGCGGGCACGGGATACCCCTTGTGGATCGCGAAACCGTATTCAGGATGACGCGTATCCAGTTGTTCCATAACGTGATCCCGCGCGGTCTTGGCGAGAATCGAGGCCGCGCTGATCGCCGCCACCTTGCTGTCGCCCTTGACGATGGCGACCGCGGAGCGCACACCCTCAAGGCCCTCGAGCGAGGGCAGGCGGTTGCCATCGATCTCGAGGTGACTCGGGCGCACGGCAAGCGCGATCACCGCGCGGCGCATGGCGAGCAGCGTCGCCTGCAGAATATTGATCGCATCGATCTCGGCCGCGCTCGCAAGACCGATCCCCCAAGCGATGGCGCGCTCGCGGATGAGCGGTGCGAGCGCCTCGCGCTGCGCCGACTTCAATGCCTTCGAGTCGGCAAGTCCCGCAATCGGCCGCGCCGGATCGAGGATGACTGCCGCCGCCACCACCGGTCCCGCAAGCGGGCCGCGGCCTGCTTCATCCACGCCCGCTGACCACTCAATCATGCCTTGATGCTCACCATGCCTCGATGCTCAAGGACGCACGAGCTCAAGCACCGCGTCGGCCGCCAAGCCCGCACCGCCCTGTCGCAACTGCTGGTGCACGCTCGCGAAGTCGCGACGCAGCGACTCGATCGCCACCGGCTCTTCAAACCAGCGCAGCACGGCAGCCCCGAGGGCCTCGGGCGTCACGGCTTCCTGAAAAAACTCCGGGACCACCTCGCGACCCACGAGCAAATTCGGCTGCGAGAAATGCTTCACTTTGACGAGGCCAAGCCGACGCAGCAAAAACGCCGTCAGCGGCGCAAGTTGATAAGCGACGACCATGGGGCGCTGCGAGAGCAGCGTCTCGAGAGTCGCCGTACCCGAAGCCGTGAGCACCACGTCCGCGGCCGCGAGGGCCAGCCGCGATTGCCCATCCTGAACTTTGATCGCGAGCCCCGCGCTCGCCTCCGCAAGCGCCGACTCGAAATGCGCTCGCGTGGCTGCACTCGTCAGCGGCACTACGAATTTCACCCCCGGCCGACGCGCAGCGAGCCAGCCTGCGGCACCCACGAAAGGCGTCGCCAGTCGCGAGACCTCACCCATGCGACTGCCGGGCAACAGAGCGACGATCTCGTCGGACTCTGCGTAGCCGAGAGCGGCGCGCGCGGCACTGCGATCTGCTTGCAGCGGAAACTGATCAGCAAGCGGATGCCCCACGAAGCGTGCCGTCACGCCATGCCGCGCATAGAACTCGGGCTCGAAGGGCAGCAGACAAAGAATTCGGTCACAGGATTCGGCGATGCCGCGCACCCGCCCCTGCCGCCAGGCCCAGACCTGTGGACTCACGTACTGCGCGGTCGGCAGACCCGCGCGCTTGAGCCGACGCGCGAGCCCGAGATTGAACTCGGGCGCATCGATGCCCACGAAGACCGCGGGTCGCCGCGCCACAAATTCTTTGATCAGGCGACGCCGCAGTCGCAGCAATCGCGGCAAGTGGCGCAGGATCTCGGCGAGCCCCATGAGCGCAAGTTCATCGCTCGCGGCTAGCGCCTCGCATCCCGCCTCGCGCATCCGCGGCCCGGGCACACCGACGAAGCGCGCACCCGGCAAGCGCTCGCGGATGGCCGCGATCAGGGCGGCACCGAGGTTGTCGCCCGAAGCCTCGCCGGCCACGAGCGCGATCAAAGGTTCGGCAGCGTTCCCCGTCTTGCTCAACGGATCAGGCTGCGGTTCGACCGCAGAAAGAAATCGACGAAGGCCTGCAGCTCAGGCTGGCTCTTTGCGGCCCGCGTGATCTCGTCGATGGCTTGCTGCAGCGGCAGCTCCGATCGATACAGCGTCTTGTACGCATTTTTGATGTTGCGCACTTGCTCGGCAGAGAAGCCGCGCCGCGAAATGCCGGTCGCATTGATCGAGTGCGGTTCGGCCGGGTGCCCGACCGCCATCACATAGGGTGGCACATCGCGCGTGACCGCCGTGTTGTTGGCGATGAACGCATGCGCGCCGATCTTGCAAAACTGATGTACACCGGTGAAGCCTGCGAGGATCACCCAGTCGTCGATCTCGACATGCCCGGCAAGCGTTGCCAAATTGGCGAACACGCAATGACTGCCGACGATGCAGTCGTGCGCCACATGCGATGACGCCATGAACAGATTGTCATCACCGACCGTGGTCACGCCCTTGTCCTTGGCCGTGCCGCGATTGACCGTCACATACTCACGAAACGTGTTGCCGTTGCCGATGACGACGCGCGTCGGTTCACCCGCATATTTTTTATCCTGCGGCGCATCGCCGATCGAGGCGAACTGAAAGACCCGATTGTTGGCGCCGATCGTCGTGTGCCCGGTAATCACCACGTGCGGACCGATCACGCAGCCCGGACCGATTTCGACATCCGGGCCGATGATCGAATACGCACCGATTTCGATGTCTGCCGCGAGCTTGGCCGACGCTGCAATGACGGCTCGCGGGTCGATGCCGCCCGCCATTACGCTGGCCCCTGCGCCGACTTCCCCGACTCTGGCGCGACCATGAGTTCGGCCGAGGCCACCTCGACGTCGCCAACGAAAGCCGCCGCCTCGAACTTCCAGATGCCGCGCATCTGCCGCTGCAACTTCGCGGTCAAAATCAACTGATCGCCCGGCTCGACCGGTCGTCGGAACCGCGCTTTGTCGATGCCGACAAAATAAAACCGTGTTTCTTCATCCGGCAAAACCTTCGCGGTACGAAACGCCAGAATACCCGCGGTCTGCGCAAGTGCCTCGATGATGATCACCCCGGGCATTACCGGCCGATAGGGAAAATGTCCGGGAAAAAACGGCTCGTTGTAAGTGACATTTTTGAGCGCGCGGATGCTCTCGCCCTCCTTGCACTCGAGCACCCGATCGACCAACAGAAACGGGTAACGATGCGGCAGCTGCCGCAAGATTTCATTGATGTCGAGTATGGCTTCGCTCACGATGATCCCTCGCCTGTGTGGCCTGTTTGGCCTGTTTGGCCTGTTTGGCCTCAATGCCCTGAATGGCTCGTTTAGCCGTCCTTGTTCGTTGTGCTCGCCGAGTCGCCAGCCGACGGGCCGCACTCGAGATCGGTGACGCGCTGCGCGAGCGTATCGAGCCGCTTCACGCGGCCGACGATACGCCGCCATTCGCTCGCCGATTCCACCGGAATGCCGCCGCCCGAATAGATGCCGGGCTCGCGGATGTCGCTGGTGACAAAACTCGTACCCGTAAGCGTGACGTCGTCACAGACCGTCAGGTGCCCGGCAATACAGACCCCACCACCGATCCGACAACGCGCGCCGACCTCTGCACTGCCCGCCATGCCGGCGCAACCAGCAAGCGCGGTGTGATCGCCGACGCGGCAGTTGTGGCCGATCTGCACGAGGTTGTCCATCTTCACGCCGTTGCCGATCACCGTGTCATCGAGTGCGCCACGATCAACCGCGCTGTTGGCGCCGATCTCGACATCGCAGCCAATACGCACCGTACCCACCTGCGGCACGAAGACCCAACGCTCGCCCTCGGCGGCATACCCAAAACCATCAGCACCGATCACTGCGCCCGGATGCAAAATCGAGCGATCGCCGATGACCACCTTGTCCATCACCGTGACGCGCGCGACGAGGCGTACGTCATCGCCAAGACTGACCTCATCGCCGATCACCGACCCTGCACCAATGAACGCGCGCGCACCGATCCGGCTACGCGCGCCGATCACGACCAGCGGCCCGACATGCGCGGAGGGATGGATCTCGGCATCGGCGGCGACCACGGCCGAGGGATGGACGCCCGCAGGGCCCATCGGCGCGGGATGCAAAAGCTGCGCGATGTACGCGAAGCTCGCGTGCGGATTTTCGGCGAGCAGACAATCGAGCGTCGTGGCCTCCTGCATCTTGGGGTGCAGAATGATGGCGCCAGCATGGGCTGAAGCGAGCTGATCGACGAGCTTGGGATTGGCAAAGAAAGAGAGCCCGCGGGGACCTGCTCCCGCGCGCGACCAGATGTGGTCGTTTAGGCGATCCGGATCGCCGCGCAGCGTCAGACCAAAGCGAACCGCGAGCTCACCGAGCGTGAATGGCATTGCGTCCGCCCCGTGCGGCCGCCCGCCGACTCAGCGCGTGGCGGGCTTCGCCGGCGCCGCCGCGCTCACGCGCTGCTGCAGGGCCGACATCACGCCCGGCGTGTTGTCGAGCGGCTGGGGCGCGTAGTTCACGCCGTCGGTGACGACGAGATCAAAGTTTTGCGCGTTCGAGTAGGTGCGAACTTCTTCGATCAGCGTACGCTGGAACTTCGACATTTCTTCGTTGCGACGCGCGGTGAAGTCGTCGTTCACTTCCTGCTGGCGACGAGCGAGATCACGCTCGCCATCGCGCAGGTCTTTTTCGGCGCGCGAGACCTGATCGGGCGTCCTGGTGGCGCGAGCTTTGACGCGCGTGGCGCGCTGGCCGTGGAGCGAGGTCGCCTGAGTCTGCAACTCGCGCTGCTTGGCCGCCGCCTCGCTGCGCAGTGACTCGATGAGCGCCTTGCCCTGCGGGCTCTCGTCCATCAAGCGCCCGAAATCGAGCACGCCCACCTTGATTTCGGCCATCGCCGGAGCGCCCGCAAGCGCCGCCATTGCCGCCATCGCCGGAATCATCGCCTTGGAGAACATACGCATCGTCAACCCAACCTCTGAATGTGCGACCGGCTCAGAACGCCTGACCGATCGTGAACTGGAACCTTTCTTCCTCGTCTTCGAACTGCACGCCGTCACCCTTGAAGGTGTTGAGCGGCAGCGCGTAACTGAAACGGAATACGCCGAGCGGCGCCAGCCATTGCACCGCGACGCCCGCTGACTTCTTCAACTTATCATACTTGAACTTGTAATCGACCGGGGTGACGCCATCGGCGCCCGTGAACTGGTAGAAATCCCGCGTCGAAAACACGTTGCCGATATCGAAGAAGGCCGTCGCCCGCGCGGTGGTCCGCCATTTTTCCGGGGTCGGGATAATCAGCTCGGCGCGTGCCGCCACCTTGAGGTTGCCGCCATAGGGGTTGCCGAAGCTGTCTTTGGGACCCAAGCGACTCTCGCGATAGCCACGCACCGTGTCCGGGCCCCCAGCAAAGAAATTGCGATAAGGCGGCGGCGCGGTGGTGTCGCCGAGCTCTTGGCTGTAACCCACATCCCCACCGAGCGCCAAAGTCCAGCGCCCAAAGAGCGGGACGAACTGCAGGAATTCATAGGCTGCGGTGGCGTACTGCACGTCGCTGAGGGGCAACGCATAGCTGAGCGAGAGCGTGTGCCGCATGCCGCGATCGGCAAAGAGCGCGCGATTGCGACTGTCGTAGCTCCAGCCGACGGCAAGTTCGAAGGAATCGAACTGCGTGGTGTCGAGCGTGGTGGCCGGAATGATGAATCCGCCACCGTAGTCCTGCTCGGGCACGATCTGCACCCGATAGTCGCCATTGCTGCGCACCCAGCTGCGAGCCTGCTCGGCGCTACCCTCGCCGGTGATCAGCGAGGAGCGCTGTATCGAGAGTCCGACCCGCAAGCCCTGGAACTCGGTGATCGGATAGCCATAGTCGACACCGAGCGCGAGCGACTCCGAAGAAAAGTCTGACGATGCGGAGACGAACTGCGTCACGTCGCGATACGTGAACGAAAGCGTGCGCGCGACCCCATCGATGTTGGTGTAGGGGTTGGTGTGCGAGATGCCATACACCTTCGAGTAGCGACCCGAGTTCAGATCGATGGCGATGCGCTCGCCCGAACCCATGAAATTGCTGTCGGCGTAGTTGCCATTGAGAATGAACGACTGCGACTCGGAATAGCCGACGCCACCACCGAGCTGCGCCGAAGGGCCTTCTTTCACTTCGAACTCGACGTCGACGAGATCGGCCGTGCCCGGGACCGGCTTGGTTTCCGATTCCACCTTTTCGATGAACGGCAAACGCTGGATACGCTGCTTCGAGCGCTCGACGAGCACGTTCGAGAGCCATGCGCCTTCGAGCTGACGCATCTCGCGACGCAGCACGTCGTCGTTGATCTTGGTCACGTTGTTGAACACGATGTGCCGCACGTACACACGATTGCCCGGATCAATGAAAAAGGTGATGCCCACCTCTTTCTTGCCGTCATCGGGCGTCGGTACCGGATCGACCTTGGCGAACGCGTAGCCCTCGAGCCCGAGCCGGTTTTGGATCAGCTCCTGCGTCGCCGTGATGTCTTTCTTCGAGTAGGTGTCGCCGGTCTTCACGAGCAGATAATTTTTGAGCTCTTCTTCGGCGACCACGAAGGTACCGGCGAGCTTCACCGTGCTCAGCTTGAAGACCTCACCCTCGTTCACGTTGACGGTGATGAAGATGTCGTCCTTCTCGGGCGCGATCGCCACCTGCGTCGACTCGATCTCGAAGTTGGCGTAACCGCGGTCCATGTAGAACGACCGCAGTTTTTCGAGGTCGCCCTGCAGCGACTCGCGCGAATAGCGATCGTCTTGCTTGTACCAGGACAGCCAGTTCGGCGTCTTGAGTTCGAAATCTTCGAGCACGTCTTCTTGCTCGAAGCGCTCGTTACCAACGAGATTGATCTGGCGAATCTGCGCGCGCTTGCCTTCTTTGATGTCGATCTTCACGCGCACCCGGTTGTCCGAAACCTCTTCGACCTGGGTGTCGATCCGCACGGCGTATTTGCCGCGGCTGAAGTACTGATCGGTGAGAAACTGCTTCACGTCCTCGAGCACCGAGCGATCGAAAGTCTTGCCGGTCGCAAGACCCACGGTGCGCAGACTCTTGTTCAGATCTTCGGTCTTGAAGTCCTTGTTACCCTGGATCTCGAAACTCTCGATCGAAGGACGCTCGAGCACCGCGACGATCAGCGTACCCGCTTCCCAGCGCAGTTCGACATCGCGAAAGAAGCCGGTGTCATAGAGCGCGCGGATGGCCTCGCGCACCCGCTGCTGCGTCAGGCGATCACCGATGTTGACCGGCAGATAGTTGTACACCGTGCCTTCGGAGACGCGCTGCAAACCCTCGACGCGAATGTTGTCGACGCGCAGCACCGGCGGCTCTTGGGCGAGCGCCGTGGCAGCATGAAAGGACGATGCAAGAAGCAGCACCGCAGCCAGAGCAAACCGAATCCGTGTGATCAACCGAGCTGCCTCGTGAAATCATTGAAGAGCGCCACGCCCATGAGCATGAGCAGCAACGCGATACCCACCTGCTGTCCGAGCGCCTGCACCCGATCGGGAATCGGCGAGCCGCGGAACCATTCGATGAGCTGGTAGACGATCTGACCGCCATCGAGGATGGGGATGGGCAAAAGATTGAGAAAGCCGAGACTGAGCGAGATGACGATCAAAAAACCGAGGAATTCGGTCAGCCCGCTCTGTGCAGACTCGCCCGCGAACTCGGCGATCGACAGCGGCCCCGACAAATTTTTGAGCGACACCTGACCGAACAGCATGCGCGCGAACATCTTGGCCTGCAGCACGGTCATGTCCCAGGCGCGCTGCGTGGCCACGGTGAGTGACTCGAGCGGGCCGTAATCGCGCTGGTTGACGAGCTCGGCGGGCCACGGCGGCGGTGGTGGCGTCGCGACCCGAATGCGACCGATTTCTTTGCCCTCGATCACATCGGCGGTGCTGCGCAGCGTCACCTGTGCAGCCTGACCATTACGCACATAGCTCAGGACGATATCGCGATTCGGTCGCGCCGAGATCATCTCGACGAGCGCCGGGAAATCAGCGACCGACTCACCATCGATGGCGGTCACGCGATCGCCCGCCTGCAAACCTGCGAGCGCTGCCGGACCGCCGGCATCGACCTTGCCGAATTCCGCAGGCACGGGGGGCGTCCAGAACCGCATGCCCAAACCTCGCAGCAACGCCGAAGGCTCGGTGAGTGCGCGGCGCACCTCAGGATCATCGATCCGCAGCTCGAGATTGCGCACGCCCGAGCCCGGACGCTGCACCTCGATGTCGACCTTGCCATCGTCGCTGATCGCTTCGACGAGCCCGAGCACCACATCGGAGTGAGTGGCGATATCGCGATTTTCGATGCGCAGGAACTGATCGTTGGGGCGCAGGTCAGCGCGCGCCGCGAGCGAGTCCGCGACCACTTTGCCAACCACCGGCTTCACCTGCGGCTCGCCACTCACCCAAAGAATCGCCCAGAGCACGAGGATGGCGAAGATGATGTTGAAGGCCGGCCCGGCAAGCAGCACGAGGATGCGTTGCCATGGTGCCTTGCGCGTGAATGAGCTGGCGAGATCTTCGGGGGGGACTGGCCCCTCACGCTCATCGAGCAACTTGACGTAGCCACCGAGTGGCAGCGCGGCAAAGACGTATTCGGTGCCGTCGCGACGGCCCACGTGCTTCCAGAGTGCGGGACCAAAACCGACCGAGAAGCGCAGCACCTTGAAGCCGAGCTTGCGCGCCACCCAAAAGTGCCCGTACTCGTGCACGGTGACGAGCAGACTCACGGCCACGACGAAGCCGGCGATCGTCCAGAGAAAATCCATCAGAGCGCCCTCGCCGTTTGCCGCTCGCTGATGGCGCGCAGCGCGGCACCCCGCGCCGCGCCATCGGCCGCGAGCACGCTGTCCAAGTCCTTGACCGACCCGGCCGACACGGCGTTCATCACGCTGTCAATGACCGCGGGGATACCGCTGAAGTTCAAACGCCCCTCCAGGAAGGCCGCCACGGCGACCTCATTGGCCGCATTCAGGATGGCGGGCGCGAGCCCACCCGCAACCGCCGCCCGCCGGGCCAAGGCCAGACAGGGGAATCGACCCGTATCCGGAGGCTCGAATTGCAGCACGCCGGCCCGGGCAAGATCGAGGAATTGTACACCGGAGTCGATGCGGTCCGGCCAACCGAGGGCATGGGCAATGGGGGTGCGCATATCGGGCGAACCGAGCTGGGCCAGCATCGAACCGTCGACATACTCGACCAGTGAATGCACCAGGCTCTGCCGATGGACCACCACCTCGACCTGCTCGATCGGCAGACCGTAGAGGATGCAGGCCTCGATCACTTCGAGTCCCTTGTTCATGAGCGTGGCCGAATCCACCGAGATTTTCCGGCCCATCACCCACTTCGGGTGTTTGCAGGCCTGCTCGGGCGTCGCCAGCGCGATGGCCTCGGCGCTCCAGTCGACGAAGGGCCCGCCTGAGGCCGTGAGCAGGATGCGCCGTACGCCGGGGGGCGCACAACCGGTTTCGGCACCCGCCGGCCAGCACTGAAAAATGGCGTTGTGTTCGCTGTCGATAGGCAACAAGGTTGCACCGCCCTCACGCGCCGCAGCGATGAGGATGGGGCCCGCCATCACGAGCGGCTCTTTGTTGGCGATCATCAGCCGCTTGCCGGCGCGCGCCGCGGCGAGCGATGACGACAAACCGGCCGCGCCCACAATGCCCGCCATGACATAAGGCGCTTGCGGGAGTGCCGCGATCTCATCGAGCGCCGACTCACCGACGAGCACCCGGGTCGGCAGACCCGCCGCACGCAAGCCGCGCTCGAGCGCCTGCGCCGCCTCGGGGTCGACCAGCGCCGCGACCTCGGGCCGAAACTGCAGGCACTGCGTGAGCAACTTGGCGTGATCGCGTCGCGCACCGAGGGCGATCGCGCGAAAACGTTCGGGGTGACGCGCGATCACATCGAGCGTGTTGTCGCCGATCGTGCCCGTGGAACCAAGCACCGCGACGCCGATGGGTTCGCCTGCGCGAACACCCATCAGGCTGCGCCCCCGATCAAACCCGCTTCGAGCAGGCCGAGCACGAAGATGGGCACGCCCGCCGACAGACTGTCGAAACGATCGAGCACTCCCCCATGACCCGGGAACAGTCCGCCGCTATCTTTGAGCCCCGAGTGCCGCTTCATCAGACTCTCGGTCAGATCGCCGACCACGGAGAACGCCGCCGCGGCCGCGGCCGTCAACAAAACGGCGGTTAGCGGCCAGACCAAAAAATACGCGCCGATTGCGGCGACCAAAAGAGAGGCGATTACACCGCCGATCACGCCTTCCCAGCTCTTGCCGGGCGACACTTGGGGCGCGAGTCGTAGCCGGCCAAAGCGGTTACCGGCAAAGTAGGCACCGATATCTGCCGCCATCACGACGACGAGGGCAAACAGCAACACCCACGCGCCGTTTTCTTCGACGCGCAAACGCTGCAGCGCGACGCCGGCGGGGATCATCACGAAGAGCCCGGCAATGGCCGTCGCCACCCGCCCGCCGCGCGTCGGCGCAAACATCACCCAAGCGAGCGCTACCAACCACCAGATCGCCGCAACACCCATGAGCAAAGAAAGCGCGCTCGGCGTCCGGGTGTATTGCCAAGCGACGAGAAAACCAAGACCCACCAAAAGCACATAGGCACGGCGCAAGGGCGGCCGCTCCAGCTTGAGGAACGCCGACCACTCCCAGGCGCCGCTCAAAACCACGAGCGCGATGAGCAGGGTGGTAAAAGTTGCGGGTAATGCAAAAAGTACGAGCAGCAGCGCCACCGCGAGCACGATCGCCGTCAGCGCCCGCTCACGCAGACCCGCGTAGCGACTCACTTCTTTGACCCGCCCGCTGTTGACCCGCCCGCTGTTGACCCGCTCGGTTTGGTGGCGCTCGCTTGGGCGCCGGTCAGCCCGAACCGGCGATCACGCCCGGTGAAATCTTCGATCGCGCGCTGAAGTTCAGCCGCATCGAAGTCGGGCCAAAGCAAGTCGGTGAAATAAAGCTCGGCATAAGCGATGTTCCAGAGCAAAAAATTGCTCACGCGATGATCGCCCCCCGTGCGTATGAAGAGATCCGGGTCGGGCAGATCGGCGAGCTGCAACTCGGCCGCGAACAGGTCTTCGTCGATATCGCTCGCACGGATGGCGCCACTCGCCGCCTGCGCCGCAAGCCGCTTGGCAGCCTCGACCACGTCCCAGCGACCACCGTAACTCACCGCCACCTGCAGACAGAGGCCCGCGTTACCCGCCGTCATCGCCTCGGCCTCGGCAATACGCTGCTGCAAGCGCACCGCGAGGCGCTGTCGATTGCCGATCACCCGCAGCCGCACCCGATTGGCATGCAATTCTTCGACTTCGCGATCGAGCGCCTCCATGAAGAGACTCATGAGCGTGGCGACCTCGGTCTCGGGTCGGCGCCAGTTTTCGCTGGAAAACGCGAACAGCGTGAGCGCACCGACGCCAAGTTGCACGCATTCGCGGATCACCTGGCGCACGGGCTCGATGCCCGCCCGATGACCGGCCGAGCGCGGCTCGCCACGGGCTTCGGCCCAGCGGCCGTTGCCGTCCATGACGATGGCGATGTGCTTGGGCGAGGTCAAGAGCTGCGCTCGCGGCCTCAGACCTGCATGATTTCTTTTTCTTTGACTGCGAGGACGGCTTCGATCTCGGCCACGTACTTGTCGGTGAGCTTCTGGATCTCTTCCTGCACCTTTTTTTCTTCGTCCTGGCTGATCATCTTTTCTTTGAGCGCTTCTTTGACGTCTTGCAGCACGTCACGACGCACATTACGCACCGAGACGCGCGCGCCCTCGGCATCGCCACGCACCACCTTGGTGAGATCGCGACGGCGCTCTTCGGTAAGCGGCGGCAGCGGCACGCGGATGACCGCACCTGCCGTATTCGGCGTCAGCCCGAGATCGGACTTGTAGATGGTCTTTTCGACCGCTTGAATCGCGCTTTTATCCCAGGGCGTGATGACGATGGTGCGCGCATCTTCGACGCCGATATTGGCAAGCTGCGACAGCGGCGTCTCGGTGCCGTAGTAGTCGACCTTCAGGTTCTCGACCAGGCTCGGGCTGGCACGGCCCGTCCGCAGCTTTTTGAGATCCGCCTGAAATTGCTGCACGCACTTCGCCATGCGCGCGGTGGCATCTTTCTTGAAATCTTCGATCATCGTCGTCTACCTCAGGAGTTGGTCACCACGGTGCCGATGTCCTCACCCTGCACGATACGCAGCAGATCGCCGGCATTCGTCAGGTTATAGACCTGAAGCGGCAGCTTATTGTCACGGCACATCACGATCGCCGTGGCATCCATCACATTGAGCCGCTCATCGAGCACCCGATCAAAAGTAAGCCGAGGATAGCGCACGGCATCGGGATCTTTCATCGGGTCGGCCGAATAGATGCCATTGACCTTGGTGGCCTTGACGAGCAACTCCGCGCCGACCTCGATCGCGCGCAACGAGGCCGCCGTGTCGGTGGTGAAAAACGGATTGCCGGTCCCGGCCGCGAACAGCACCACCCGCCCCTTTTCGAGATGACGAATGGCGCGCCGCCGAATGTATTCCTCACAGACCTGATTGATGCGGATCGCGGACATCACGCGCGCATAGCTGCCGATGCTCTCGAGCGCATCCTGCATCGCCAGGCAATTCATGACCGTGGCCAGCATGCCCATGTGATCGCCGGTGACGCGGTCCATCCCCGCGCGCGCGAGCCCCGCACCGCGAAAGATATTACCGCCCCCGATAACGACCGCCACCTGCACACCGAGCGAGGTGAGTTCCTGGATCTCGAGTGCGATGCGCTTGATCACCGCCGGATCGATCCCGTAGTCGGTGCTGCCCATCAGGGCTTCGCCCGACAGTTTGACGAGGATACGCTTGTACCGAACGCCCGCTTCAGCCATTGCCCGTCTCCTCTTGAGGAAAACCCCGCCGAGGCGGGGTTTTCGTTGGCTCTCTGCGGCGGCTTACTTGCCGCTGCTTGCTTTGACCTGTGCCATGACCTCGCCGACGAAGTCATCCTGCTTCTTTTCGATGCCGGCGCCAACCTCGAAACGGCGGAACGCCTTCACCTCGGCCTTGGCGGCCTTCAGCAGCTTTTCGATGCTTTGGTCCGGATCTTTGACGAAGAGCTGCCCGAGCAGCGCTTTTTCATTGAAGGTCTTGCGCAGGCGACCCTCGACCATCTTGGCGACGATCTCGGCGGGCTTGCCCTCGGCGAGCGCCTTCTCGGTTTCGATCTCGCGCTCTTTGGCGACCACCTCGGCAGGCACATCGGCCGCCGAAAGATAGTCGGGATTGCTCGCCGCCACGTGCATGGCGAGATCGTGCGCGAGTTCGGCCGTGCCGCCCTCGATCGCGACCAGCGCGCCGATCCGCGTGCCGTGCCGATACGCGCCGAGAAAACCCGTCGAAGCCAGCGATGCATGCCGACGAACCGAGATGTTCTCGCCGATCTTGGCGATGAGCGCACGACGACGCTCATCGACGGTCTCGCCCGAAGCAAGCTTGAGGGCGTTGAGCGCCTCGAGATAAGCCGGATTCGCAGCCAGCGCCACCTTGGCGACCTCGCTCGAGAACCCTTGGAAATCAGCCTCGCGCGCGACGAAGTCGGTCTCGCAGTTGATCTCGGCCATGACGGCGGACTTACCGTCGGCTGATTTCTCGAGCGCAATCACCCCTTCGGCGGCCACGCGCGCGGCTTTCTTGTCAGCCTTGGCGAGCCCCTGCTTGCGCATGAGTTCAGCCGCAGCATCGAGATCGCCCTGCGTTTCGACGAGTGCCCTCTTGCACTCCATCATGCCAGCGCCCGTGCGCTCGCGTAGCTGTTTGACTGCTTCAGCGGAAATAGTCATCAAAAGTCTCCTTGGATCAAACGCGCTGATGGGCTGCGCTGATCAACCACGACGGCGCGGCGGCGCGCTGGCAGTCTTGCGACGGGGGGCAGATGCGCTCGTGGCCGGAGCCACTTCGCCGTCTGCGGCCTCGGGGACCTCGACCGTCTCGGCTTCTTCCGCCGGAGCAGGTGCTGCGACCGAAGGCTGCGGCCGACGACGCGCGGGGGCCGCCGCAGCCACGCTGCGACGCGCGGTGCGCACCGCCGCTTCGCGACGCGGTTTGCCACGCGCTGACTTCGGCTTCGGATTGCCCTGCTCGTCGAGCTCGACAAATTCGTCTTCGGTGACGGCGAGCGCCGGCGCTGCCGAGCGACCTTCGATCACGGCATCGGCGATGGCGCCCGCGTAGAGCTGAATGGCGCGCATGGCGTCATCGTTGCCCGGCACGACGTAGTCGACGCCATCGGGGGTGCAGTTGGTGTCGACGATGGCGACCACCGGGATACCGAGCTTGTTGGCTTCGTGCACGGCGATCTTCTCGTGACCGACATCGACCACAAAGATCACATCGGGCAAAGATTCCATGGCCTTGATGCCGCCGAGCGAACGCTCGAGCTTCTCGAGCTCGCGACGCAGCATCGTGCCTTCTTTCTTGCCGCGCTTGTCGAGCGAACCGTTCGCCTTCATTTCAGCGAGATCGGCGAGGCGCTTGATCGACTGCCGCACGGTCTTGAAGTTGGTGAGCATGCCACCGAGCCAACGCTGGGTGACGAAGGGCATGCCGGCGCGAGCGGCTTCTTTCTCGATCGGCTCGCGAGCCGATCGCTTGGTGCCGACGAACAGCACCGTGCCGCCATCGGACGCGACCCCGTGAACGAACTTGGCAGCCTCCGCGAACATCGGCTGCGTCTTCTCGAGGTTGATAATGTGGATCTTGTTACGTTCGCCGAAAATGAACTCAGCCATTTTCGGGTTCCAGAAGCGGGTTTGATGTCCGAAGTGGACACCCGCTTCCAGCATCTGTCGCATGGACACGCTGGCCATAAAGCACTCCTTGTCGGGTTGGGCCTCCGCACACCCTCGGCTGCCATCCCGCCACCCGAAGGTCTTGGGACACCCAGCAACCAATGTAATGATGTGCGTGTGGGTTGTTTACGTTGCCAAAAAAGGCGGCGCTTTATACCATGCACCCCCCGTAAAAACAACGCTTTACGGCCCTCCGGATACCATGCCCGTTACCCTCAAGAGCCTGCCCGAACAAGAAAAGATGCGCGAGGCCGGCCGTCTGGCCGCCGAAGTGCTCGACATGATCGGCGAGCACGTGCGCCCCGGCGTCACGACCGATGAACTCGATCGGCTCTGCCACGAGCACATCACGCAGGTGCAGCGCGCCATTCCGGCCAATCTCAACTATCGCGGATTCCCCAAAACCATTTGCGCCTCGGTCAATCACGTGGTCTGCCACGGCATTCCGGGCGACAAAAAGGTCAAAGATGGCGACATCATCAATATCGATGTCACCGTCATCCGCGACGGCTTTCATGGCGACACCAGCCGCATGTATTACGTCGGCAAACCTTTGGTGCAGGCCCAGCGACTGGTTGAGGTCTGCTTCGAGGGCATGTGGCGTGGCATCCGCCTGGTGCGACCCGGCGCAACGCTCGGCGACATCGGCCACGCCATCCAGAGCTGGGTCGAGTCGAGCGGATTCTCTGTCGTGCGCGAATACTGCGGTCACGGCATCGGCCGCATCTACCACGAAGACCCGCAAGTGCTGCATTACGGCGAGCCGGGCACCGGGCTCAAACTGCAAGCGGGCATGACCTTCACCATCGAACCCATGGTCAATGCCGGCAAGCGTCATGTAAAGCTGCTGCCCGATGGTTGGACGGTCGTCACCAAAGATCACTCGCTCTCCGCCCAGTGGGAGCACACGGTGCTCGTCACCGATACCGGCTACGAAGTGCTCACCCTCGGCGCCCGCTCGCGCGAACCCGGGCTGCTCGAAGGCGCGGCCTGATGCCAGCACGCGTACTGATCGAAGAATTACCGACTCGTCTCGCGGCCGCAGGTCACACCGCCGCCGCCTACGCGCAGGTGCTGCGCGAAGGGCAGGCCGAGCTCAAGCTGCGTTTCGAGGCCGAAGAACCGATCGAATCTTTGGTGAGCGCTCGCGCCCAGCTCATCGATGCCGTGTTGCGCGAAATATGGCGTGAGCGACTACCCGATCACGACACCGACTGGGCACTCGTCGCCGTCGGTGGCTACGGTCGCGGCGAACTGCAGCCCTGCTCCGACGTCGACATCCTCACGCTCGTACCGGCCCCGCTCGATGAGGCCGGTCGCGCCGCACTCGAGCGCTTCGTGACCTTTCTTTGGGATATCGGTATCGAGATCGGTCACAGCGTGCGCACCATCGATGAATGCCGCAGCGAAGCCGCAGCCGATGTCAGCATCATGACCACGCTGATCGAGGCGCGGCGACTCGCGGGCTCGGCGCCTTTGGTCGAGGCCATGCTCGAAGCACTAGCGCCCGTCCATCTTTGGCCGGTCAAATCTTTTTTTGAAGCCAAGGTACGCGAGCAGGCGGATCGTCACGCCAAGGCCAACGACACCGCGTACAACCTCGAGCCCAACGTCAAAACCGGGCCCGGCGGCCTGCGCGACATCCAGACCATCGCCTGGGTTGCCAAGCGCCACTTCGGCGCCGAAACACTCGAAGAGCTCGCCACACAGGGCTTTTTGACGATCGGTGAAGCGCGGCGACTCGAGGCGGCACAGGCTTTTCTTTGGAAAGTGCGCTTCGCGCTGCATACGCTCACCGGGCGGCGCGAAGATCGCCTGCTGTTCGATCATCAAATGAAGCTCGCGCGCCTTTTCGGCTATGAAGATGCGACCTTCACGCTGGCAGTCGAGCAGTTCATGCAGCGCTACTATCGCACCGTACTCGATGTCAGCCTGCTCAACGAATTGCTGTTGCAGCTCTTTCGCGAGGCCATCCTCGATGAGAGCGCGCCACCGCAACCGCTCAACCCGCGCTTTCAGCTCACCAACGGTTACCTCGAAGCCCTGCACGACGATATCTTCGTACGCCAACCCTCGACGCTGCTCGAAGTGTTCGCGTTGCTGCAACAAAACCCCGAAATCCGCGGCGTGCGCGCGCACACCATCCGCGGCATCGTGCAAAACCTTTGGTTGATCGACGAGGAGTTTCGCCAGAACCCGCGCAACCATCGGCTCTTTCTCGAGATTCTGCGCGCCCCTGCGGGTGTCACCAACGAATTGCGCCGCATGAACACCTATGGCGTGCTCGGGCGCTACATCCCCTCTTTCGGGCGCATTGTAGGTCGCATGCAGTACGACCTCTTTCATGCCTATACGGTCGATGCGCACACCTTGTTCGTGGTCAGCAACCTGCGTCGTCTCGCGTTGCCGCGCTTCAATCACGAGCTACCGAATCTCTCGCAGATCATGCAGTCGCTCCCGAGGCCCGAAGTCGCCTATCTCGCGGCGCTTTTTCACGATATTGCCAAAGGGCGCGGCGGCGATCACTCGGAGCTCGGCTCCGTCGATGCCGAGTCGTTCTGCCTGGAGCAGGGGCTCTCGCGCTACGACGCGCGACTCGTCGCCTGGCTCGTGCGCAATCACCTGCAGCTTTCGCTGACTGCGCAAAAGCAGGATATCTCCGACCCCGAAGTGATCAACGAATTTGCCCGTTTCG
This sequence comes from Gammaproteobacteria bacterium, assembly GCA_046091005.1. Lineage (GTDB taxonomy): Bacteria > Pseudomonadota > Gammaproteobacteria > Steroidobacterales > Steroidobacteraceae > UBA964. Next base: position 35,947 of record JBJTAV010000101.1, read on the forward strand.
TGGGCGATGAAACACACCTCGATCATCTCTATGTGCTGACGGCCGCCGACGTACGCGCGACCAATCCGCGGCTCTGGAACTCCTGGAAAGCCTCCCTCTTTAGCGAATTCCATGATCGCGTGAAGCGCGCGCTGCGCCGCGGTCTCGAGACTCCGGTCGATCAGGAAGAGCTCAAGCAAGAAAATCAGACGCAGGCTCGCGAGCTGCTCGCGGCGATCGGCGTCAAAGAAGATACGGTCGATCAGGTCTGGACCATGTTCGCCGACGCCTATTTTCTGCGCCACACGCCGCAAGAGATTGCTTGGCACACGCGCGTGCTCGCCGAACGCGATGCCGAAGTCGACGACCCCGTGGTTTCGGTACAGGCCGAGAGCGAGCGCGGCACCACCTCGATCATGACGTTTGCCCCGCATCGACAGCACGGCTTTGCGCGCACCACCGCGGTGCTCGATCAACTCGGCTTCAACATCGTCGATGCGCGCATCACCCCGACCGGCGATGGCAACAGCATCGACCTCTATCACGTGCTCGAAGAAGACGGCACACCGATCGCCGATGCCGAGCGACACGAAGAAATCGAACTCGCGTTGCAGCGCTCGCTCGCCGCACCACGCGATTCGGCGATGGGGGTCTCGCGCCGCGCGCCGCGCCAGGTGCGGCTCTTCAACACGCGCACGCAGATCGTCGTCACGACTGACGAGCGTAATCAGCGATCAGTACTGGAAATCATCGCCGCGGACCGACCGGGGCTGCTCTGCGACATTGGCAAAGTGATGATGGATGAGCGTATCGATCTGCTCGGCGCCAAGATCATGACCGTGGGTGAACGCGCCGAAGACGTTTTTTACGTGAGTGATGCACAACAAGGCCCGCTCGCCGAGGAACGTGCGCAGCGCCTCGTTACCCGCCTCACCGAAGCACTCGAACAGCGCCGCGCGGCCTGATACGTACCCGGCATGAATTCGGATCTATCGTGCCTGCAGGCCTATCCGTTCGAGCGTCTGGCCGCACTGAAAGCCGGGGTGACGCCGCCCGCGACGCTTGCGCACATCGCGCTCTCGATCGGCGAGCCAAAACACGCCCCGCCGCCTTTCGTACTCGACACCCTGCGTCAATCTTTGAATGGACTCGGCGCCTACCCGGCGACTGCGGGCACGCCAGAGCTCAAAGCCGCCTGCGGGCGGTGGCTGGAGCGAAGATTTTCTCTTCCCGCCGCGAGCGTAGGCCCCGCCCACGTGCTGCCGGTCAACGGCACGCGCGAGGCCCTCTTTGCCATCGCGCAGTCGGTGGTTGATCGCGGTAGCGGTGCTCGACCTCTGGTCGCCATGCCGAACCCCTTCTACCAAATCTATGAAGGTGCGGCGCTGCTCGCCGGTGCTGAGCCCTATTTCATCGATACTCCTGCCGAAAACGGCTTTTTGCCGAACCTCGAGGCGGTGCCCGCGAGCGTCTGGCCGCGCGTGCAGCTGCTTTATCTTTGTAGCCCTGGGAACCCCGGCGGCGCGGTCATGAGTGTGGCGCAGTGGCAGCAGGCGCTCGCCCTCGCCGAGCGCTACGATTTTTTGATCGCCGCCGATGAGTGCTATGCCGAGCTCTACGCCGACGACACTCGCCCGCCACCCTCCTTGCTGAACGCCGCCCTCGCGAGCGGTCACGCCGGCTTTGAACGCTGCGTGGTGTTTCATAGCCTCTCGAAGCGTTCAAGCCTGCCCGGCCTGCGCTCGGGTTTCGTGGCTGGCGATGCGCAGCTGCTCGAAAAATTCCTGCTCTATCGCACCTACCATGGCTGCGCCATGCCGCTGCCCACGCAGGCGGCGAGCGTTGCCGCATGGAACGATGAAGCCCACGTCAGCGAAAATCGTCGTCTCTACCGCGAAAAGTTTGCCAAAGTGATCCCGATCCTCGCGCCACAGCTGCGGTTCACAAAACCCGAGGGCGGTTTTTATCTTTGGGCAGACGTGGGTGGCGATGATGAGGTATTCACCCGCGAGTTGTTCGCCACGCAGAACGTGACCGTGCTGCCCGGCAGCTACCTCGCGCGCAGCGTCAACGGCAGCAACCCCGGCGCCGGCCGCATCCGGATCTCGCTCGTCGCCAACGTCGATGAATGCGTCGAGGCCGCCCGGCGTATCGTCGATTTCTGCCGCCAATTTCATTGAAGGAAGCTTTGCATGACTACCCATTCGACCCAGGAACATCCGGCGCTCAAGACCCTCATCGAAACCGCGTTCGAGGAGCGTGCAGAAATCAATCCGCGCAGCGTCACGCGCGAACTCAAGGTCGCACTCGATGAAGCCCTCGACCTGCTCGATTCGGGTAAAGTTCGCGTCGCCGAGAAAGAGCATGGAAAGTGGGTGGTCAACGACTGGCTTAAAAAAGCCGTGCTGCTCTACTTTCGCGCCTGGGACAACAAGCTCATCGAAGGCGGTCACACGCGATTCTTCGACAAGGTGCCGCTCAAATATGCCGCCATGGACGAAACCACGATCCGCGCGAGCGGCGCGCGCGTGGTGCCCGATGCGGTGGTGCGCAAAGGCTCGTACATTGGCCCGAACGTCGTACTCATGCCCTCGTTCGTCAATATCGGCGCCTACGTCGACTCGGGCACCATGGTCGACACCTGGGCGACCGTCGGCTCCTGCGCACAGATCGGCAAGAACGTGCATCTTTCCGGCGGCGTGGGCATCGGCGGCGTGCTCGAACCGCTGCAGGCTGCGCCCACGATCATCGAAGATCACTGCTTCATCGGCGCCCGCTCGGAAATCGTCGAGGGCGTGATCGTGGAAGAAGGTGCCGTGATTTCGATGGGTGTCTACATCGGTCAAAGCACGCGCATCTACGATCGCGAGACCGGTCGGGTGACCTACGGGCGAGTGCCTGCGGGCGCGGTGGTGGTGCCGGGGAGCCTGCCCGCCAAGGACGGCTCACACTCCCTCTACGCGGCGGTGATCGTGAAGAAGGTCGACGCACAAACCCGCGCGAAGACCTCCATCAACGAACTGCTGCGCTCGACGGACTGAGGACTCAGAAGCTGGTCGACACCGAGAACGAGAACTTCGACCCCAAATCGTGGCGGTTGAAGAACACCTGGTTGCCGTCGCGCTCCTGGAATTCTTTGTACTTGGTGCGCAAGAGATTACGCGCTTCGAATTTGAACTCGAGGTCCTGACCGAAGAGCTGCAAGCCCTGACGCGCCACGAAATCTACGCTCACGCCGGGGGACTCGTAAACATCCGGTAGGCCGGCCGCGCCACGGCTGGTCACACGATCGCTTGCGTAGGAGATCAGTAGCGTCTGCTGCGACAGCGTCTCTGAATCTTCCATGCCCAGCTGCACGTTGACCAGATGCTCGGACTGGCCCGTCAGCGGCGTACCATCGATGAAGAAGTTTTTCGCCGGCTGGGTCACCGTGCCAAATACGTCGGCGGTGTCGCCCGCACCCACCTTGATCTTCGACTTCGACCACGTGTAATTGCCGATCAGCACGGCTTTGCGCGAAGCAAAGAACTCGGCGTCCGACCACGAGTCCATGTCGAAATATTTCTGCGACTCGAGCTCTACCCCATAAAGCGTGGCTGACGGCGCATTCGCAAAGCTCGTCACGGGGCTGTTGTCGTTGAAGCCCGTGAACGCCTCGATCGGCTTGTCGATTTTCTTCCAGAAGCCGGCGGCCGACAGCCGCTGATCACGCGCGAAGTACCACTCCCAGCGCAACTCACCGTTGGTGAATTCGCTATCGACCAACAAGGGATTACCGCGGTACGCGCGATTGCTCTCCGGGTCGTAGTACGCCTGGAACATCAATTCACGGAACTGCGGCCTCGCAATGGTCTTTGCGGCGTTCGCACGGAACTGCATGTTGTCGCCGAATTTGTAGGTGACGGTGAGCGCCGGCAGGACATAATCGTTTTCGAGGTTGGTACCTGCACCCGAGTTGCTCGCGGTCTTGAACACCTGCACAGGATTCACGCGCTGCTCGGCTTTCTCCATGCGCGCACCGACGTTGACCTCGAGGCCCTCGGCAACTTCGGCCTGCAATTGCGCGTACGCGGCATTGGTCTTGAGGGAGGCCGCGAAGGCCGGGTCGGTCTCGGTCGATTCGATCAAAGCTATTTTGTAGTACTCGATGATCGCTCCACCGAGCAGATAATCCGGGCGCAACATGCCCACACCGCTCTCGAAACTCGAGGGGGCGATGATCTGGAACTCGCGACGCTCCGAATCACGCTCGGTTTTGCTGCCTTCGTAGCCTGCCGAAAGCACGACGGTCGGCGACACGGAATAGGTCAAATCAAAACCGTAGGAGAGCAAATCCTCGCCGAGTTCCGAGAACACGATACGACCGTAGCCGGTTTGACCGTTGTCGAGTCGATTGACGAAGTACGCCCCGTACGGGCTGGTCGCCGCGTTTGAACGGGAGTATCCGAGACTGAGCTCGAACGGCGCCTTCCGCGACGACTTCGCGTAGGCCACGCGGGCATCGATTTTGAGCGGATCAAAATTGAAGCCGCCGCTCAACTGCGAGCTCCAAACTTGGCGCTCGTACCACGCCGTGTCCTGCTCGCGGAAATCGGCGCCGGGCCGCTGACTGTTTTGGCGTCCCTCGGCGAGACTCGTGCGCTTGATGGTGTCGCGAACGATCAAGTTGGTGAACCGCAGGCGATTACCCTCGCCGTACTCGTAGTTCACACCCAAAAGACCATTGACGACGATCCGATTCTCCGTCGCGACGCGACGGTAATCTTTGTCGATGATCGAAAGACTGGCGTTCGCCGCGCTCTGCTCGGTGTTGTCTTTGGTACGCCAACCATTGCTATACCCGGCGGTCGCCACGAGTCCGAGTTCGCCATCGCCGAGGATGTACGACGTACCCCCGGTGACCGAGCCCGACCCGTTCACCGGCATCTTGTCGTTGTACTGCACGAGGCCAGTGCGGGTGTTCAAAAATTGTTTGGCGATGGCCTGCGTATTGACGTTACCCGAGCTGATCCGCTCGCCACTTGCAAAAAAAGCGGCAAGCGCCGGTGGCACATCGCGAATACCGCGATCCATGCCCGTCGCGTCGTACTTGCTGCCATAGTGCGTGTAGCCAATCTGCCCCGACGTTTCGGTATCGCCACTGACGCCGGCACCAAACTTCAGGAACGGTTCTTTCGGCACCGACAAGGTCGTGAGGTTGATGATGCCGCCACCGAACTCACCCGTGAGATTGGGCGAGTAGCTCTTTTGCACGAGCGATGAAGCGATGACATCGGTTGGGAAAATATCGAGCGGAACGGCGCGGCGCAATGGCTCGGGACTCGGCAAGGGCGAACCATTCAGCAAAGCCTGAGAATATCGATCGCCCAGACCACGTACATACACAAAGCCGTTGCCGGCCACACTGAGTCCCGTGACTCGGCTCAGCGCACCCGCCACATCACCCTCGCCGGTGCGCGCGATATCTTCGGCAGACAACACCGACAACACGACGTTGGTCGCCTGTTGGATATTGCGATCGCGTCGACCGACGATCACGATCTCGCCGACGATATCCACGTCGACCGGCACCTCAGCCGCCGCCTCTTCGGCCGGCGGCTGCGCCGCAGCGTCAGGCTGTGCGACTTCAGTCTGTTGCGCAGTCTGAGCGCCTGCGATGCCCGGGATCAGTGCTGCCGCGAGCAGTATCAGCGACGGCGACGCGAGTGGCTTGTTCATTCCTCGGCGATCCGCGGTGCAGACTTACTGAGCGATTCGCGGCAGCGTCGAGCAGGCACTGCCTGACGAACCAAAATTCGCTGTCGTCGAGTTGCAAGTCCAGCCGGCGTACCACGTATCGCCCGCGTCCTTGACTGCGCCGATGTAGTTCGTCGTATCGAACGACGCATCGACCGCCTTCGGATCGGTCGCCGTACGACCCGTCTCGTTGGCGCCGTTGGTGAATCCACCGGTCAGCGACGACGTGAAGGTCGAGGTGTTGTTGTTCGCCGCCACGTTGAAGGTCGCTGCGACCTGATCGGCCGTGAGACCGCTCGTACCGATGAACGGCGTAGTGCCACACTGCATGGCGACCGAACGGAAGATCGGCGGGCCGATCTTGTCGACCGCCGCATTGGTGCCGATGATGTTCGCGCCGTTCAAGCGCAGGCAGGCGATCGGCGTGGTCACGACACCGTTGACGAGCGAGGCATCGGCCTGACCGCGGAATAACATCGCCGCCGTGTTCGCAATCGAGTTGCGATGCACGAAGGTGAAGTTCGCTAGGCGCATGAAGGTGCGCGGCGTTTGATCCTCGAGCGCGTTGGCGCTGTCGAGTTCCACCATCGAGTCGCCGTTGTTGTCTTTCTGTACGGCAATCACGTACTGAATGCGGCCACGGTAACCCACGTCGAGATCGAGGTTGTCGTCGTCAGCGCCGGTGAAGACCAGCCACTTTGCATCATGCGTACCGCCAAAGAATTCGACGGCATCGTCCGAGCTGTTGTGCGACTGCACGTACTGAATGGTCGTACCGCTGCCGACACCGCCCGTCGTCAGCGCCTGCAGCTCGGAATTACCCGAGAGCACGTAGCCCGAGTAGCGAATCTGCACATAGCGCAGCGTGCCGCTGTTGTCGGTCGGCGTTGCACCGCCGTAATAGGCCGGGTCGACGGCGCCTTCAACCTGACGTTCGCAGGCCGCAGTGCCCGGCGTCGCGTTCGGCGCCACCGTGCAGTCCGTGATCGGCGCGCGGCCGGAGAGCACCACACCACCCCACTGACCCTGCGAGAGGTCGTTGGTCAAACCGAGCACGTTGTCGCGGCTCGTGAAAACGATAGGCTGAGTCGCCGTTCCTGCCGCGTTGATGCGGTTGCCACGGTTGATATGCAACCAGGACACGCCCGTCGAGCCAAAGAGAACCACGCCCGGCTGGATGGTCAACACGATGCCGCACGCCAAACCCGCCGGTGTGCCGACGGCAGCGCCGCAATCGTTACCCACGTCGACGCGACCGCCAAGCGAGTACAGCAGACCAGGCACGCGCGTCAGTGTGGTGCT
>JBJTAV010000102.1:0-6776 GCA_046091005.1 Gammaproteobacteria bacterium
GAGCGGGTTTGGTTCGATCGAAAAATTCGTCCTGCGCATGTCTACTCGCACACGCGCCAAAGCACCGCGACCGGTGAAAGCCTGTCGAAGTTTCTGCAGAAGTTTTTGACTGAGCAGCGCAACTCATGAGTACACCAAGCAAAATATCGTCAAAGAAAAAACTCGCGGAAGTGCTCGTTGGTGCGTGGGCCTGTCACCGTTGGACCATTCGTTACGAAGACGGGCGGGTGACGCGACCTTTCGGGCTGCGGCCGAACGGCTTCATTCTTTACACCGCTGATGGTTTCATGACGGCCACCATCATGGCTGCGGGTCGAAAGCGTTTCCGCGCGAAAAATCCACGGGATGCGAGCGAGGCCGAGCGGGCCAAAGCGTTCGACAGTTACTTCAGCTATGCGGGTCGTTGGCGTTTGCGTGGCAGTCGCATCGAGCACGAGGTCAGGGTGGCGCTCAACCCGGGTCTGGTCGGCACCAGCCAGTGGCGCGAGGTACTGCTCGAGGGATCTCGACTGACCTTGGCCGCAGTTGAAAAAACGGCGAACGGCACGCGACGCCACGAAATCGAGTGGCGTCGACCGACCCGAGGCTAGCGGAGTCTGGTTGGGCTACCGGCTCAAACCGCCGGCGCCGGGGTTTGCTGCCGCGAGTAGAGCTCGAGACTCGAGTGGCTAGGGCCATAGTCCTCGGTGGGCGCCGACAGCATGTGCGGACAATTTTTCTCGGCGTATTCGCGTACGTGCTTGGGCAGACCCGAGACATCGGCGACCGTGGTCATCGTCGATATGTACATGCAGTGTCCCGGTGCCTGACCCATCAGCAGCCACGGCAACCACGGAGTGACACGCTGCCAGGTCCCCACATACGGCACTGCAGAAAGATCGGGATTTTCGAGGTCTTTTCTTTTGACGAAGTAACGCATCATCTCCGAGACCTGGGCCTTGGGGCCCGCAGATTCGCGTGGCCACTTGTCGGGCTGTAGCGGGTTCTTGTAATTCAGATGCATATCGGTAGCGAGCACCAGCGTTTCGCTGTCGAGTTCCTGCCAAGGGAATATCAAAGGCAGCTTGATCAGTTTGCTCGGATCGCCGCCGAAATCTTCGGGAGCCAGAATCAGCGTCTCGCTGATCGTATAGTTGAAAGGGTCATTGATCGCGTGCACAACGCGTACCGTTTCTTTCGTGAACGGATTGACGAAGCTGTCGATGATCTCGCCTGGCTGACCGCCGCGGGTGAGATTGGTGTAGAAAATGACTTCTTTGTTGACGCGACGGATGTTGCCATCGGGCAAGGGCAACAAGCGAGTACAAAGGAATGTCTGAAATCCGAGGAAAGGTTTGAGCGCTTCGCCAGGTCGTACCGCGAGGATCGTGCCGCTGCAGTGCACGATGCGCTGCTTGCTGCTGTCCATATCCGCCTGAATGCGCGCCCAGGCGTCGCGGTTCCAGCGCGGGCTCATGAAGTCGATCTTCGTGACGTAAGGGATGACGGACATGCTGTTCTCCTCGGGCAATACGGCGCAGTGCCAGGGCAAGATTAGTCCGAGCGCCAGCCAGCACTGGCATGTGGCCGCTCGCGTCGACCATGCAGTGAGCACGCCTTCGCTAGGCTGCGAGGGTCTGCGCTTGTAAACTCCAACGTGATGTCACTGCAGGAGATCGTGATGACACAACATCGGCCGATATGGCGTAACACGGGGCGTTGCGTTTCGACCTTGGGCATCATGGCCGTAAGCATCGCCGCTTTGGCGGGCTGTACATCGCAGGCGCTGACCGAAACGACGGCGACGACTACCGCAGTCGAGTCCCCGGCGAGCGCCGAAGCCGCGCCGAGTGTGAAGCCGGTGCAGGTGACGGATATCCCGCTGCCGCGCGATTCTCGGATCGAGCAGAGTGAATCGCTGGTCATCGGCAGCGGTAATCGCTGGCTCGGCCGGTTAGTGGTCAAGGTGCGCACCGATGCCGCAGAAACCTACAGCTATTACTTCAACGGCATGCCGCGACTCGGCTGGGTACGCATGACCGCTGTGCAGGGCAAGGTCAGCAGTCTGACGTTCACCAACGGTGATCGTGTTGCCAACCTGCAAATTACCGGCGGCGTGGGCGGTGCCACCGTGACCATCTTCGTTTCGACCCGCGAAATCGAGGGTGGCTGAGCGTCCCATTTTTTGGCTTGTCGTGGTCGGCATCCTGTCGTTGCCGACCCTGCTACCGATCCTGCTACCGATCTCGGCGCAGGCTGCAGACCTCGCGCCAAGTCGCAGCGGCGCGGTGTTTCGCGACTGTCCGGAATGCCCCGAGCTCGTGGTCATTCCGGCGGGTCGCTTCCTGATGGGCACGGCTCGCGAACTGCAGATTCCCACCGAGGTTCCGGCCGAACTGTCACCCACTGTCGTAATCATTGAGCGGCCCTTCGCACTCGGTCGTTACGAAGTCACGCGCAGGGAATATTCAGTATTCGCCAAGGCCACCGGTCGCGCTACAGCACTCGTGCGCTGTCGAACATGGGTCGAAGAAAAGCAGGGCTTTCGCGATCTCGACATCCCCTGGGATAAACCCAACGTTCCTGCGCAACCGACGGACCGGCACCCCGCCTCCTGCATCGATTGGCACGACGCGGCGGCTTATGCCGCGTGGTTGAGCGAGCGCACGGGGGCGCGCTATCGATTGCCGAGCGAAGCCGAATGGGAGTACGCCGCGAAGGCGGGCACTCGCGGCCTGCGGCCTTGGGGCAACGATCCCAACCGAGGGTGTCGCGAGGTCAACGCGAACGATCGCCGCACGCAGCAACGTTATCCGCTCGGTTGGGGCGGTGTGAGTTGCGATGACGGTTATGCCGATGTTGCCCCGGTAGGCAGTCTGCGGGCGAACGCCTTTGGTGTGTACGACATGCTCGGTAATGTTTGGGAGTGGGCCGAGGACTGTGCCTCCCTCGATTACATCGGTCGACCGGTCGATGCGCGCGCTTGGGTTTGGGAGGGGGGCTGTCGTCGGCGTATTCAGCGTGGTGGTGGCTGGTCTACCGGGCCAGAACGCGCGCGCCCGGGTTTCCATGGCGATGGCAGCGCGGAAGATCGAGCCGATTTCGCGGGCTTCAGGGTGGTGCGCGAGCTTGGGCCGCCGGGGTCAGGGCCTCCGCCGCGGCCCGCGCCGGTGGACGCGAAACCCGATGATGCGGTGTCGCTGCGGCCCATGGGCACCCCCATGCGTGATTGCGCCGAGTGCCCCGAGTTGCTGCAACTGCCCGCTGGTGAATTTTTGATGGGCAGCTCTGCGGATGACTACGAACACGATCTGCGCTCGGGCGAAACCCCGGCACTGCGGGTGAAAATTCGTCGCGGTTTTGCCCTTGGCCTGCGCGAGGTGACGAACAAAGAATTCCGCGCCTTTTTGACGGCGACGGGTCATCAGCCAAAATATTCCTGTGCAGCACAGGGTGCCGATGACGCCCCCTTGCGTTGCGTCAGCCCGCAAGATGTCGAGCGCTATCTCGAGTGGTTATCGACACTCAGTGGCCGGCGTTACCGCTTGCCGAGCGAGAGCGAATGGGAATACGCACTGCGAGCGGGTACGAGCACTGCGCGTTTCTGGAGTGGCCGCGATTCGCACGAGGGGGTTTCGATCTCGCGCGCCTGCGATTTTGGCAATGTGAAAGACGTTACGGGTCGTGCGATCGAGTCACCCGGTCCCTGGGCGCGCTGTACCGATGGTTTTGCAGGAGCTGCGCCGGTCGCGAAATTCGCCGCCAACCCCTGGGGTTTCTTTGATCTTGCGGGCAATGTGCGCGAGTTGCTCGCCGACTGCTATACCGCGAGCTACAAGGGTCGCCCAGCCGATGAGCGTGCGTGGCTTTGGGCCGACTGCTCGCTGCGCGTGGTGCGCGGCGGGTCTTGGAAGTCGCGGCCTTTCGATGTGCGTAGCGCTGCTCGCGATCACATAGCCGTGACGGCACCGGTCGCAGACTGGGAGGATGTCGGTTTGCGCGTCGCGAGGGACTGAGCCCGCCGTCTCACGGCGCGCGGTACACGGCGGCTTCATCCGACCTAGGGCGGCACGGGGCGGTGATGATGCTCTGGCCTATACTTGGCGTATGGCCAGAATCATCATCATTGCCCTGCTCGTGATCGGCGCGCTGCTCTTGTGGCGCAGTTGGCGCAACAAGCGATAACCAAGCGCCGATTACTTCTTCGGCTTCTTCGCTTCCTCGATAACCTTTTCCGCGACATTGCGCGGCACGAGGTCATAGTGCGAGAACTCCATCGTGTACGACGCGCGACCACTCGACATGGCGCGCAGTTGACCGATGTAGCCGAACATTTCGGAGAGCGGCACGGTCGCGACCACCGCGATGTTGGTGCCACGCTCGAGCTGATCCTGGATCGAACCGCGACGGCGGTTGATGTCGCCGATGACATCGCCCAAGTAATCGCCCGGGGTGACCACCTCGACCTTCATCACCGGCTCGAGCAGAACCGGTCCCGCCTTCGGCAGAGCCTCGCGGAAGCAGGCCTTGCCAGCGATTTCGAAGGTCAGCGCATTCGAGTCGACGTCGTGGTAGCTGCCATCGAACAGCGTGGCGCGGAAGTCCACGGTCGGGAACTTGGCGAGCACGCCCTCTTCGAGCTGCATCTTGAGGCCCTTTTCGACCGACGGCACATATTCGCGCGGCACTGAACCGCCGACGGTGGCGTCGACGAACTCGAAGCCCTTGCCGCGCTCGAGCGGCTCGAACTTGATCCACACTTCGGCGAACTGACCAGCACCACCAGTCTGTTTCTTGTGGACGTACTGCTGTTCGATCGCTTTGGTGAAGGCTTCGCGGTAGGCGACCTGCGGCTCGCCCATGATGCCTTCGACATTGAACTCGGTGCGCATGCGATCGAGCGTCACGTCGAGGTGCAACTCACCCATGCCACGCAGGATGGTCTGGCCGGTTTCGCGATCGGTCTCGAGACGCAGCGAGGGATCGGCGCGCACCATCTTGCCGAGCGCTGCGCTGAACTTCTCGAGTTCGCCCTTGATCTTGGGCTGCACCGAGACGCTGATCACGGGCTCGGGGAAGCGCATGCGCTCGAGCACCACCGGGTTGTCGGTATCGCAGAGCGTGTCACCGGTATCGGTTTCGGCGAGCGAGACGAGCGCGATGATGTCACCGGCACGCGCCTCTTCGATGGCGTTCGCTTCTTTGGCGAACATCTCGACCATGCGGCCGATCTTTTCGCGCTTGCCGCGCGTGGTGTTGGTGACCGACACGCCCTTGGTGAGCACGCCCGAGTAAACGCGCACGAAGGTCAGCGCGCCGTAGGCGTCGTTGATGACTTTGAACGCGAGTGCGGCGAACGGCTCGTCATCGGAGCAGACACGCTCGCCGATCGGGTTGCCGTCGGCATCGACCGTGTTGATGGCGGCGACGTCGGTCGGCGCCGGCAGGTAGTCGACGACGGCATCGAGAACCTGGGTCACGCCCTTGTTCTTGTACGACGAGCCGCAGAGCACCGGGTTGAATGCGCCGCTGACTGTGCCTTTGCGCAAGCAGGCGACGAGGGTTTCGACGGAAGGATCTTTTTCTTCGAGGAGATAGGCTTCCATCGCCGCATCGTCCATCTCGAGACAGGTATCGACGAGTTCTTTGCGGTAGTCGGCGATCTTGCCGAGCAGCTGACGGTCGCTCGGTACGGTGATGCCGAGTTTGTCGACGATATCGGGGGTGATGTCGAGTTCCGCCGGCTTGGCGTCACGATCGTCAGAGTCCCAAACCAGCGCCTTCATGTTGACGAGGTCGATCATGCCCTTGAAGTTGTCTTCGGAGCCGATCGGCAACTGCACCGGCAGCGGGCGCGCCCCGAGACGCTTTTTGATCATGTCGACGCAGCGGGTAAACGAGGCGCCACTGCGATCCATTTTGTTGACGTAGCAAATGCGCGGTACGCCGTAGTTGTCGGCGAGACGCCAGTTGGTTTCGGACTGCGGCTCCACGCCGGCCACGCCGTCGAATACCACTACCGCGCCGTCGAGCACGCGCAGCGAGCGATTCACTTCGATGGTGAAGTCGACGTGCCCCGGGGTGTCGATGACGCTGATCTTCTTCTTGCGCCAGAAGGTCGACACCGCGGCGCTCTGGATGGTGATACCGCGCTTTTGTTCCTGCTCGAGGTAGTCGGTCGTGGTCGAGGACTTCAGGTCCTTCGTATCGTGCACGTCGACGATCGTGTGCTTACGACCGGTGTAATAGAGAATACGCTCGGTGGTCGTGGTCTTGCCGGCGTCGACGTGGGCGATGATGCCGATGTTGCGGATGTCGGCGAGCGGGGTAGTGCGGGGCATGGCGAATCCAAGGGCTGTAGGGGTAACTTCCCATTATACTGGGCGACTACGCACTTTTTGCAGTCCCCCCTGCTTTTACGGAGGTGTCCGCATGGCTCTGCGTCCTTATTTTTCGCCGATCGCACTCGTGGCAAGCCTGTCGCTCGCGGCCTGCGCCACGTCATCGACCCCGAAAGCCGCCGATGCTGGGCCCGAAGGGTCCGCTGCGGCAGCCGCCGCCGTCGAACAGGCGAAAGTCCTGCAAATCACCGATGTTCCGCTGCCGCGGGATGCGAAGGTCAACGGCGACGCCTCGCTCGTGATCGGCACCAACGATCGGTGGCTCGGGCGGGTGGTTTTGAAGACGGGCATGACGTCGGTCGAGGCGTATAACCACTTCTTTCTCGGCATGCCGCGCGCCGGCTGGACCTTGTTGAGCGCGGTGCAGGGCAAAGTCAGCATCCTGACTTAGACGAA
>JBJTAV010000103.1:0-28783 GCA_046091005.1 Gammaproteobacteria bacterium
GGCGCGATCGCCGAGCATGGTCGAGGTGGCGTGGGCGTTCAGGTATTGCACGGCCGAAGGATCAAGCCGCGCATCGCGCAGCGCATTGCGCATTGCGAGATGGGCACCCGCGCCATCTTCGGGCGGCGCCGTGATGTGATAGGCGTCGCCACTCATGCCGAAGCCGATGAGCTCGGCGAGGATATTCGCGCCGCGTGCTTGCGCATGTTCGAGTTCTTCGAGGATCACCGCGCCGCCGCCGTCGGACGCCACAAAGCCGTCGCGATCGCGATCCCAGGGACGCGATGCCTCGGTCGGGCTGGCGTTGCGCTGCGAGAGTGCCTTGGCCTGCGAGAAGCCCGCGATGCCGAGACGCGTGGTCGACATCTCACCGCCGCCGGCGACGATGACATCGGCATCGCCGTATTGAATGGAGCGAAAACCCAGCCCGATCGCGTGGGTCGATGTGGTGCAGGCCGTCACTACACCGAGGTTCGGTCCCTTGAGGCCGTAGCGAATCGAGAGATGTCCCGAGATCATGTTGATGATCGAGGACGGAATGAAAAACGGCGAGATCTTGCGCGGACCGTTCGCCGCGAGGAAGGCGTCGTACTCGGCTTCGATGGTGGCCAGGCCGCCAATGCCGGCGCCGGTCACGACACCGCAGCGTTCGGCGTCGTGTTTGCTGAAATCGATGCCCGAGTGGGTGACCGCCTGAATACCGGCTGCCATGCCGTAGTGCATGAACTCATCCATGCGACGGGCTTCTTTGGGCGTGATGTAGTCGCCCACCGTGAAGCCACGCACCGCGCCACCGATGCGGGTGGCGAACGCGCTGGTGTCAAAGCGAGTGATGAGTCCGATGCCACTTTCACCGCGTAGCACGGCGTCCCACGCACTGGGTACGGTGCTGCCGACCGGAGAGACGATACCAAGACCGGTGACGACAACTCGACGCTTGCTCACTGGCGCCTCACGCGTTGCAAATCGGGTTACGCAAACAATCGGGGCCGGCTCATGGCCGGCCCCGAGCGAATCACGCTACGAACGACTCAAGCCTTGCGGCGCGCCGTCACGTAATCGATGGCTTGCTGAACCGTGGTGATCTTCTCTGCGTCTTCGTCGGGAATTTCGGTCTCGAATTCTTCTTCGAGTGCCATCACGAGTTCGACGGTATCGAGCGAGTCCGCACCGAGATCGTCGACGAAGGAAGCGTTGTTGGTGACTTGTTCCAACTTCACGCCCAGTTGTTCGGCAACGATGGCTTTGACTTGCTGTTCGACAGTGCTCATCTGTGTTTTGTCCTCTTGGCGACCTGTGACACCGACTCCCCCCCTCGGGGTCGACGGGCCGCGAATTGTAGGCCAAGCAGGCCCGGAGTGCCACGCCTTAGGGGTTAAGCCCCTGTTTTGTATGGAAAACCCAACTACGTGTCACAAATCCAACAAAATGGGCCAAAGAGCGCGAATCACGGCGTCAGCCGAGATACATGCCGCCATTGACGTGCAGCGTATGTCCGGTGACATAGGCGCCGGACGGCGCCGCGAGAAAGAGCACCGCCGCGGCAATATCGGCGGGATCGCCGAGCCGCCCGAGCGGAATGCCGCCGGCGAGCGCGGTGCGCTGGGCTTCATCGAGAGCGCGGGTCATATCGGTATCGATGAACCCCGGGGCCACGGCATTGACCGTGATGTTGCGGCTCGCAACCTCGCGGGCCAAGGAGCGCGTGAAACCGATAATGCCGGCCTTCGCGGCTGCGTAATTGGTTTGCCCCGGGTTGCCGAGCGAGCCGACCACCGAGGTGATATTGATGATGCGACCAAAGCGGGCTTTCATCATGTGCCGCAGACAGCCGCGGCTCAGGGCGAAGACGGAGGTGAGATCAGCCGCGATCACCTGATCCCATTCTTCGGGCTTCATGCGGATGAGCAAGTTGTCGCGCGTGATGCCGGCGTTGTTGACCAGAATGCCAGGCTGCTCGGCCCTCGCCTCCAGATCCTCGAGCAGCGCTGCGACCGAGGCCGCCGAGGTGACATCGAGCACCGCGCCCCGGCTGCCGGACGAAAGCTGACCGAGTTGCTCGCTGATGGCCGCAGCGCCCGACTCGCTGGTGGCCGTCCCCACCACGCGAGCCCCGGCTTTGGCGAGAGATTCGGCGATGGCGCGACCGATGCCGCGAGTCGCGCCGGTCACGAGCGCGGTTTGACCGGAAAGATCGAGAGTGACTGACATCGGCTACTCCGCGGCGGCTGAAAGCGCTTTGTCGAGACTGGCAGAATCTTCGAGCGCGAGGCAAGCGAGCTCGGGCGACTTGTCGATCCGTCGATTGAGACCACTCAGCACCTTGCCCGGGCCGCATTCGACGAGGCGATTCACGCCCCGCTCGACGAGCGACTGCACGGTCGCCACCCAACGCACGGGGCTTGCGAGCTGTCGATAGAGCAAATCGCCAATTGCGGCCGGGTCGCTGTATTCCGTCGCATCGACCGAGCTCAAAAACCGGATCTGCGGCGCCGAGATGTTGACGCTCTGCAGACGCTCGCGCAGACGCTCCGCGGCAGGTTTCATGAGGCTGCTATGGCAGGGCACGCTGATTGGCAAGGGCAGCGCCCGCTTGGCGCCGCGCGCCTTGGCCGTCTCGACGAGGCGCGACAGCGCGCTCGCGTGACCCGCCGCCACCACTTGTCCCAGCGCATTGAAGTTGACCGCCTCGACAACCTCGCCTTGCGCGGCCTCAGCGCAGGCGGCTTCCATATCTGCGTCGGAGAGCCCAAGCACAGCTGCCATACCACCCTGCCCCGCGGGCACGGCGTCGCGCATCACCTCGCCTCGAAAGCGCACGAGCGCAACCGCCTGCTCGTAATCGAGCACACCCGCGGCAACCAGGGCCGTGAACTCGCCGAGACTATGTCCCGCCACCCAGGCGGGCAGCGCGCCGCCGCGATTCCGCCAGACGCGCCAAGTGGCGACCCCCGCCACCAACATGACCGGCTGGGTGATTTCGGTGAGCGACAAGGATTCGGCAGGACCCTGCTGCGCGAGGGTCCACAGATCGAAGCCAAGTACGCCGGAGGCGGCGTCGAAGGTCTCGCGGACCACTCGGTCGTGGCCGGCAAGCTCGCCCATCATGCCCACCGATTGCGACCCCTGACCTGGAAAGACGAAGGCTGTGGACATCGAGATGCTCCCCAAAACTGCATTGCATTATACGTACCGCCGGGCGGTCACCGGAGTCGTCATCTCCCTTTGTTATGATCGAGCGGGCAAGCCGGAGGACGCAGCGTGCGCAAAAAATCGCGTGGTTTTACCTTGATCGAAATCATGGTCGTGGTGGTGATCATTGGCCTGCTCTCCGCCTTTATCGTGCCGCGCGTCATGGATCGAGTGGACGACGCACGCATCACCAAGGTGCGCGCCGACCTGCAAGCCATCGAAACGGCGCTCGCCATGTATCGACTCGATACGGCGCGACTGCCGACCACGGCTCAAGGTCTTGCGGCGCTGGTGCAAAAACCCGATGACCCAGCGGTGCGTAATTGGCGCAGCGGCGGCTACATGGCACGCCTGTCGCGTGACCCTTGGGGTAACGATTACCGCTATCGACAGCCGGGTACACGCGGACCGAGCTTCGATCTTTATTCACTCGGCGCCGATGGTCTCGAGGGCAGTCCGGACACCGATGAGGACAACATCGGCAACTGGTCGCTGGGCAATTGAAGACACGGGGTTTCACCCTCATCGAAATTCTCGTGGTGGTGACGATCATCGCCATCGTCACCGGGGGCGCACTGCTTGCGCTGGGTCTCATCGGCGGGCAAAGCGGTTCTGCACGCGATCTCGAACGTCTCCAGTCGCTCCTGCTCGACGCCCGTGATCGTGCAGAACTCGAAAATCGTGACTATGGTGTGCGCTTGCTTGCTGATGGCTATGAATTCCTGACTTTTGATGCCGGCACCGGTCGCTGGTTGACGGTTAATGACCGAGTGTTTGGCGGTGCGCGTTGGGCGGAGCCGCTCGAGCTTGAACTCGATGTCGATGGCAGACGAGTGGTGCTGCGTAGCGAGCCTGAGCGTGATCTTGCGCCTGCGCCCGATTTTGGTGTCGATGCTACGGGCGAATTCACCGCCTTCGAGTTGCGCGCCAAGGTCGGGTCACCGCCGCGTGTCTGGAGACTGGGTCCCGATGACGACGGCGAACTGCAGCTGCGCGAACTCGACGCGGGTCGCGAGGTGACCCGGTGATTACGCGGCAGCGCAGCTGTTGTCACCTACGCAGCTTTGGTCACCTACGCAGCTTTGGCGACTTACGCAGCTTTGGCGACTTACGCGGCTTCACGCTGATCGAGGTGCTCGTGGCGCTCGTGATCGTGGCCCTCGGCGTGGCGGCCGTCATGACGTCCTTGGTGTCCTCAGCCGATGGCACCACCCGTCTGCGCGAGCGCAGTTTCGCCGAGTGGGTGGCGGTAAATCGCATTCTGGAAACGCGACTCGCCAAAGAATTCCCCGCACTCGGCAGCAGCGAAGGCAAGGCCAGCATGGGCGGGCGCGACTTTCAGTGGCGGCAGCGCGTCGAGCGCACGGCGATCGACGGCGTCGTTGCGATCGTGGTCGAGGTTCGTGCTGAGGGCGCGACCGACTGGCTGGTGACGCTGCGCGGCGGCCGCGGTGAAGACTTGGTGGAGAGTGGTGATGCCGATGCCTTGTGGGATACCGCCATTCGGACGCCGCCATGAAAACCCCGCCATGACAACCGCGCGCGGTTTTACTTTGCTCGAACTATTGGTGGCGCTGTTCGTCTCTGCGGTCATGTTCGCGATCGGCTACGCGGGGCTCGCCCAGGTGGCAGCAAATCGCGCGCAAATTCTGGAATCGCAGCGCAGTCTCGGCGAACTGCAGCGAGCGGTGCGCGTGCTTGGCAACGATCTCTCGCAACTCGATCCCCGACCGATTCGTGATGAACTCGGTCGCAGTGTGTCGCCCGCATTGATTGCCGAGCCGGGTACGCCCTCGCCGCTCGGCTTTACACGCAGCGGGCGCGCGGGCACCTCCGAACACGCGCGCAGCAGCCTGCAGCGCATCGAATATTTGCTCGAGAATGGCGAACTCGTGCGCTTGTCGTGGCAGGTACTTGATCGAGCGCAGGGTACTCAAGCCGCGCGTCGCGTGCTGATGCGTGGCGTGCGTGCGCTCAAGTTCCGCTTCCTCGATCGCCGCGGCGAGTGGACCGAAATCTGGCCGCAAATGCAGCCGACCGAGGGCGGCGACGGGGGCACGCTGCGCAGCCGTCCACGAGCGATCGAGTTCACGCTCGAGAGTGAGGCGCAAGGAGCCATCCGTCGCATCGTCGAGGTGCCGGGATGAAAGGCTCGCGTGGCGTCGCCCTGATGACCGCGTTGATCATCGTCGCGATCGCGACCTCGATTGCCGCAGCGATATTCTTTGATACGGGTCTCGTGCTGCGGCGCAGCGAGGGTGCCTCTGGCCAGGAGCGCGCGATCTTGCTCGCAGGTGGCGCCGAAGCACTCGCCGCGCGCATTCTGGGCGAGGAGCTCGACACCGGTAACGCGCCGGTTCATCCCGGGCAACGCTGGGCGAATCCGCTTGGACCGATCGAAGTGGAAGATGCCGGCGTGCTGCAGGGGCAGCTGGTCGATCTGCAGGGGCGCTTCAATCTGAACAGTCTCATCGACAAGGATGGGCGTATCGATCCGGTGGCCCTCGAAATCTTCGAGCGCCTGTTGCGAGTGCTCGAGATCGAGCCCGCGTGGGCACCGAAATTTGCCGACTGGATCGACGCCGATGACTTGCCGACGAGTGGTGGCGCCGAGGATGACGCCTATACGTCGTTGAGCCCGGGCTACCGCCCGCCCAATCGTCCCGTGACTTCGATCTCCGAGCTGTTGCTGCTGCCCGGATTCGACATGGCGCGCTTCGCACGTCTGGCGCCGCACGTGGCGGCCTTGCCACGCGATGCTTCGATCAATCTTTGTACAGCGACACCGGCCCTGCTCGATGCGCTCGCCGATGAACGGCAGTGGCTCGGGGCCGAGGACGCCTTGGCGCGCAATCGCGAGCGCGATTGCTTTCCGCGGCGCGACGCGTTCAAGGCCTCGCTGGCGTCGCCCGAAGCCTTCGACAGAATGGATCGCGCCCTTGGTCTCGGCGAGCGCAGTCGCTATTTTCAGCTGCAGACGACGACGCTCGTTGGCACCGCCAGTTTCTCCTTGTACAGTCTGCTGCGCTACGAAACGGCACCGCCCGGCCCACCTCGCTTGAGAGTGATGCTGCGGCGCACAACGCAGTAACGACGCAGCCGATGACACACACGCTCTACCTTCGCCTTGCCGCACTCAATGCCGACGCAGCCGTCGAAGGTCTCGTCGTGGCTGGCGATGGCAGCGTGATCGCAGAAGCGGTCTCGGGAACGCTTGCGGAGTTCGCGACGCGTCATCCGGGCGCGGCCGTCGTCGCCCTCATCCCCGGCGCCGAGGCACTTTCGACCACCGCACATCTGCCAAAAATGGCCGCGGCGAAAGTGCGCGCCAGTCTGCCCTATGCGCTCGAAGAGTTGCTCGCAGGTGATCTCGAAGCGCAACACTTTGCGATGGGGCGCGGTTCGGCGCGTGACGCGGCGAGCGGCCGCGAGGGAGCGAGCGCCGGTGGCGCCTTCGGGGCCCCTCTCGCTGAACCGGGTCTGGATGTCCCGGTGATCGTGATGATGCGTGCTCGGCTCGCGGCGTGGCTCGAGTTGCTGCGTAGTCAGGGCTTAGGTCCTGCGGCGATGTACCTCGAAGATTCCTGCGTCGCCGCAAAGCCCGGCGATGTCATCGGCTGGATGCGTGCGAGCGAGCTGCTGTTGCGCACGCCGAGCGGCGAGGCCTTGGTCACCCGCATCGACGATCTGGCTGCGGCGCTGCAGCTCTTGCCCACCGATCCACCGGCGGCGACGCTTGGCCTGCAAATTCACGCGAGCCCCGCAGACCGCGCGGCATTTGGCGCGTTGGTCGAAGGGGTCGCCGCCGGATTTTCTCGTGTCAATTGGCTGGCGACAGCGATCTCGCCACTGCCTTGGCTCGTTTCGCAGCTCGCCATCGCCAAACCCATCGATCTTTTGCAGGGCGAATTCACGCCGCGAAAGCCGAAATCGGTCGGCATCGCGCGCTGGCGACTCGTCGCGGCGCTCTTGGCCACGATGCTCTTGCTGTATCTGGGCGAGCGCATTTTCGTATGGCAACGTGATGCCACCGAAGCCGCCGTACTCGAACGCGCCCTGTTCGATGCCGTGAAGTCCGCACGGCCCGACGTGCAGTCCATGACCGATGCCAATGCCCTGCTGCAAACGCGCGGTGGTGCCGGACGCGTAATGACGACAGCCCTCGCCGACCTCGCGGCGGCCGGCGTTGCGGCAGACTCCATCGGTCTCATTGCCGTCGAAGCGGGCAATGTGCGGATCGAATTCCGCAGTGCTCTCGCCACTGACGGTATCGAGAAATCTTTGACCGCCGCGAACTGGCAGGTTCGCAAGGATGCGACCACCGATGGTCGTGCGGCCCTCACGTTGAATCGTCGCGGCCGGGGGAGCACGCCATGAATCCTCTCGGTAAATTGCTGCTCGTGTTGCAGCCTCTGCGTGATGCGATCGCCAATCTCTCTGAAAGAGACCAGCGCACGCTGCGCTTCGGCGGCATCGCGGTCGGCGTGATCCTGATTCTTGGCAGCTTGGCGACCCTCAATGAAAAAGCCAGCGCTGCCGAGCAACGCGTCGCGCAGCGGCAAGCGCAGATCGCAGATCTGCCGATGCGTCTCGCCGAACTGCGGCGCGCGACACGTCTCGGCGCAGGCATCGACTTGCCGCTGCTGACCCTCGCTCGTCAGGCAGGAGAACTCGCCGGCGCCGTGCCTGAAGTCGAAGCCGGTGCCGATGGTTCCGCCAAATTGCAGCTCTCAGCGGTGCCTTTCGATGCAGTGCTCGAACTCGTCGCCAATCTCGAGGCCGCCAAAGTCGACATCCAACGGGTGCGAATCGACGCCGCGGGCGCTGGCAGGGTGAACGCCTCGCTGGAACTCGCACCGCGTCGCACGTGAGTCGTCGCGGACTCGTCCTTGCGCTGATCGGAAGCGGCGCCGTCGTCGGGTTTCTGGTGTGGCTGCCGGCTCGTTTCTTTGGCGCGCTGTTGCCTGCGGACCTGCGCTGCACCGAGCTCAGCGGCAGTCTCTGGGCGGGCCAATGCCACGGTCTCTCGATCCGCGGCAGCCGCTCGGGTGATCTGCGCTGGCAGATCCATCGTCCGCAGTGGCAGCCCTTCAAAGCAAATATCAGCGTTGTTTGGACCGTCGGCGTCGAGGCCAAGGTGAGCGCGGAGCTCCACGGTCGTGTCACCCTGCAACTCACCCGGGTTCAATTGCCGCTGCAGTCCTTACGTGATGCCATGCCGGCCGATGTCACGCTGGGGCCGATTGCCGCCGTCGCCGGACGCCTGGAGAGTCGGGGCCTCGAGATAGCGCTCGATGAGCGCGGGCGACTGACGAGCCTGCGGGGTACCGCCGAGCTGCGTAGCACGCGACTGCTGCGCTACAACGCCGAGATCGGCGATTTCGTCGCCGAGTTTTCCGGGGTGACCGGGCGCATCAAAGATTTGGGTGGTCCGCTCATGCTTGCGGGCGAAGCGCGCCTGACCGAGCCCGGCGCCTACGCGGCCATGCTTCGGGTCACGCCCAAGGCTGCCGGATTGCTGCCGGCCTTGCCTCCCAACGCGCCGATAGAGATCAGCATCGACGGACGGCTGTGAACTAGTTTTTGACGGGCCGCTCGCGATAATCGTCGAGCAACTCGCCCATGCGATTGAATACGGTGCGCAGCGTCGCGGCATCCGGCAAGTTGGTGATGCGGAAGTGGTTGGTGTACGGCACGTTGAAGCTCACGCCAGGCGCTACCAGCACATGTTTTTGCTCGAGCAGTTCGAGCGCAAACGCCTGATCATCGAAATTCGGAATCTCATCGCTCACGCCAACGAACCCGTACAGCGCGCCCTGCGGCACTCGCGCCGTGAACGCCGGGTTCTCGCGGGTGGCCTCGACGATGGCACGACGCGACTCGTACAAACGCCCGCCGGGCGCGCAAAGCTCGCGAATACTTTGATATCCGCCGAGTGCCGTTTGCACGGCCCATTGCCCGGGTACGTTGCTGCACAGGCGCAGCGAGGCCAGAAGTTCCATCGCGTTGATGAAATCTTGCGCGGCCCGAAGTTTTCCAGAGATCACCGCCCAGCCGACTCGATAACCACAGGCTCTATAAATCTTTGACAGACCCGACATGGTGACGCAGACCGTATCCTGGACGAGCGTCGCCATCGGCACAAACTCGGCGCCGTCATAGGTGATCTGGTCATAGATCTCATCGCACAACAAGACGAGGCCACGCTGCTCGGCGAGCCTGGCAATGCGCTCAAGGACAGCGCGCGGATATACCGCACCGGTCGGATTGTTCGGATTGATGACGACGATCGCCCGCGTACGCGGCGTGATGAGCGCTGCGATCTCATCGGGGTCAGGGACGAAATCGTTTTCGGGCCGGCAGGGATAATGAACCGCCCGACCGCGATTGAGGTTCACTGCGGCAGTCCACAACGGATAGTCCGGGCTCGGCACCAATATTTCATCGCCCTCGTTGAGCATCGCGCGCAGGGTGAGATCGATGAGCTCGGACACGCCGTTGCCAATGAAGACTTCTTCGGCAGAGACGCCATGCACGCCCCGCCCCTGCTGCTGCATCACCACGGCCTCGCGCGCCGGAAAGATGCCTTTCTGGTGACAGTAGCCTTCGCTCTCGGCAAAGTTCTCGATCATGGCGAGACGCATGGTCTCGGGGGTGCGAAAACCGAACAGCGCGGGATTGCCGATGTTGAGCGAGATGATCTCGTAACCCTTGCGCGAGAGCTCGAGCGCGCGTCGAGCGAGCCCGCCACGAATCTCGTAGCGCACATTGCGCAAACTCTCGCTGGTACGAATATTCGCTTCGGACGTCATGTACGGCTCGGTCGGCAACGCCAGCAACGCTGCCGGCAAGGCCGAGCAGGATATCGGGTCCGACTTCGCTACGGAAGCTTCAGCGGTGTCGATGCGGAGGCGGCAGGCCCAGCACGCCCGGGTTCATCGCGCCCGCAGGGTCAATGGTGTTCTTGAGAGCGCCGACGAATTTCGCGGCTTCAGGTCGCAGCGATTCGAAATAGGGATAAGTTTTGCCGAGTTGATTCGATGCCGCGCCAAGCTCGGCAAAGAGCTCAACCAATCTCTGACGAATTTCCGCAACGAGTTCACGCGCGGCCGGATTCGGCGCGGGTTCACTCAAGCGCTCACGGGCCGCGGGCGAAAGTGCACGACCATGAATGGGCAACCACTCGTCATGCCATCTCAGCACAGGTTCGAAGCTGAACGCGGTGGTACCGATCGCGATCAGCAAGTGGGTCATCCAGACGCCATGTTCGCGCATACGTTCACGGTACGGGTCGATGACCCGCGCACTCGCCGCCATGATCTTGCTGGCATCGGAGTGTGCCACTTTCGCGTTGAGCGCGGCCCAACGCTCTCCTTCGGTGCCAAGCACGCCATCAGGTGGCGGAAACAAATTGGCGCGGATGGCTTTCGGAATGGAGTTTGCAACCTCTTGACCACCATGGACCACGCAGGCCTCGCGACAGTCCTCGAGATCGGCTGCAAGCGCAGCCTCGCTACGCGCTGCGCAGGTGAGGTGCAAAGAATACGCTTGCTCCGGCAAAAATTTTCGACCTGCTGCGACGAGCTTCGCGCCTTCGACAAGACCTTGGAACCATCCGGCTTCGCTGCGCGCAACTTTGAGCAACATGCCGGCGTCATCGATCAAGCCTTCGGAGCGCAAATTTTTTCGGGTCGATTCGGGATCAAAGACGTACGCCTCCTCGGCTGCGCCGGTGCGCGCGACGGCCGACAAGGCAGCGCCCGCCGCCTGCATGCTATTGAACACGAAAGAGGCATGACCGTTGCACGCCGGCATGCGCATGAGCTTGAACGTCGCCTCGACCTTGATGCCGAAGGCGCCCGACTCATGCGTGAATAGCCCGGTGAGATCGGGGCCGCAGGTGCGGTAAAACGGCTTGTCGACGTTTTTGAAGGCGCGCTGGCCCGTGGCGAGCAGGCTGCCATCGGCGAGCACGACCTCGAGACCGAGCACATGATCGGCGCCGGTGCCGTGACGGGCCGTACCCAAAAACAGCGCGCCGTTCGAAAGACCCCCGCCGACCGTCGCTTGCGCGCCAGAGAACGTGCCAAAGAATGGCAGACGCAAACCGAGTGGCGCGAGGGTGTCGTAGATGCGCTTCCAGGTCACGCCCGCCTCGACGGTGATGTACATGTCGTCGGCATTCACTTCGACAATG
This sequence comes from Gammaproteobacteria bacterium, assembly GCA_046091005.1. Taxonomy (GTDB): domain Bacteria; phylum Pseudomonadota; class Gammaproteobacteria; order Steroidobacterales; family Steroidobacteraceae; genus UBA964. Next base: position 11,390 of record JBJTAV010000103.1, read on the forward strand.
CGATCGAGTCGCGAGGTATCGAGAATCACCGCCTGCTCGTGCACGGGCAGATAACCCCCGGTGTAGGAGAGACCGCCACCGCGACCGATGACGGCGAGGCCCGCTTGGTTGGCGGCCGCCACCATCTCTGCGCAACGCGACTTGCTGCGCGGCCGCAGCACTGCTGCCGCGGTCACGCCACGCGAATACACGTCGCTAGACTGTGCGCGTCGCTCTTCGAGATCGAGCACGACCTCGTCGGTCTCGAAGGCGGCAAAGACCGCGGCAGCTACCCCGGCCGCGGCAGCTACCCCGACCGCGGCGTCGGCCTGATTCGGTTGTGCAGACATCGGAAACCCCCTACCGCTCAGCCAATCATACGCAAACGTACGGATGCGCTCTCGACACCGAGCCTTCACACTTATACCAATATCAGCCCGACCCCGCGGAGCCTCTATGTAAGCCCTCAGAAAAATCCTCGTCGCCATCAAGGATATCGATGCGCGCAGCTTTCCGGCTGTTCGCAAGGCGGCACAGCTCGCCATGGCCGAGGGCGCAACGCTCGAACTTTTCCACGCGATTTCCGACACCGTTCTCGTCGAGGCGCTTGATGCCCGCCGCATCAGCCTCAAGGACTATGAAAACGAGCGTCTCGGCAAGGTATTGAAACGCCTGCAGGCTATCGCCAAGACGCTGCGTAAACACGATATCGAAGTCACCTGTTCGGCCGAGTGGGACTATCCGCCCGCCGAGGCCGTGATCCGTCGTGCACTGCGGACGCAGGCCGATCTGATCGTCGCCGAGCGTCATGCGGGTCGGCATCGCGCCGGTTGGATGCTGGCGTATACCGACTGGGAGCTGCTCCGTCAGGCGCCCTGCCCGGTGCTGCTCGTGAAGCTTGCCAAGCCCTACCATCGGCCGGTGGTGATGACGGCGCTCGATCCATTTCATGAGCACGCCAAGCCCACACGCCTCGATACCGCTCTGCTGCAGGCCAGCGGCTTGATCACCACCCGTCTCAAAGGCAAATTGCGCATCGTGCACTGCATGGCACCCACCACACTCGTCACGGCGGCGTGGACGGCCACCCCCGTGATTATCGACACTGCACGAACCGACGCGCTGCTGCGTCGCGCGCGCAAGGCACTGGCTGCAGAAGTCGCCCGCCAGCCTTTGCCCTCGCATCAATTGTCTGTGGTCGAGGGCTCGGCCCGCGAAGCCATCCCGCTGGCCGCGAAGCAGACCAAGGCCAGCATCGTGGTCATGGGTGCGCTGTCGCGTTCCGGCTTCAAACGCCTGCTGATCGGCAATACCGCCGAGGCGGTACTCGATGCGCTCGAATGTGATGTGCTCGTGATCAAGCCGGGACGGTTTCAGACCAAGGTCCCGCGGCGCCCCCGCGGTGCGCAGCTCATGGCGCTGCCATCAGCCATGACGGGCTGACCCACAGGGCGGCTGCCGCCAGCAACATGACGATCAGCGGCACTGCGAGCGCTGCAGAGTAACTTCGACCACCGGTCGCAAGCCCCACTGCAAGTTTCATCAAAGTATTGCTTGCCAGAGCACCGACGATGGCGAGCGAACCGGTCGACGGATCGAGATCGTTGGCGCGCACCAGCGTAGCTGCACTCGCGATGGCAGAATGCGCATCCGCGAATCCGCCCAGACTTACGCCCCATACTGCGCCCTGACTGCCAAACTGCGATGCCATCCAGGCCGCAGCCCACAGGAGTGAGGTGACGGTGACGCTGAAAACAACGGCCTGCAAAGGCTGGAAGGCACGACCCTCGAAAGTTTGCAACACGTGATCGCGCGGCTGTCCCGTGCGCCGCAGCCAAAATCCTGCAGAGCCTGCCGCCACCAGCGCCATCAGTGAGGCCGGCAACAGCCACTTCAAAAAAAGGCCGCGATCGATGGCGGCCAGCATCACCAGCAACTGCAGTGGTGTCGCCACCGAGGACAGCAGGGCTGCGCCGATCGCCTGCCTGCGGATTGCCGCATCGTGACGAACGCGTGTGCCCATGGCGGCGATGGTGGCCGTGCTCGATACGAACCCACCAAAGAATCCGGCGAGCGGCAGGCCGCGAGTCGGCCCAAAGCGCCGTAGTGCAACGTAACCGACGGCATTGAGCATCAACACCAGCAGCGTGAGTTCCCAGAGGGTTTGCGGATTGATGACGCCGTAGCGGTCGATACTGCGATCCGGCATCAGGGGCCAAATCACGAGTGCCGCAGCGGCGAGTAGCAGCAGATCTAGCACCTCGCGATCGCTCAAAGCTCTACTCACGATTGCGTGCAGAAAACTGCGCAGCGCGAGCAGCCGGGCGATGTCCAGGCCGAGCGCCGCGGCGAGTTCGGGCAAGCGCGGTGCCATGGCACCGAGCAGATAGGTCGTGAACAACGTGATTTCGCTGGTGAGCCCCGGGTCGGCGCTGCGACTGCGCCAGTAGGCGACAACCACCAGTGCCCCGACAAACACGGCCCCCGCGACGAGTACCGCGACTCCGGGGAACTGCACCGCGATCGCGCCGGCAAGCGCCGCGATGACATGCGTGCGCAAGCCTCCTGCACTGCCGACCGAAGGGTCTCGTTTGCGTCGCTCACGCTCGATGCCGATCAGCATGCCGACAGCGAGCGCGACGATGAACCCGACAAGGAGATCCATGGCCGGCGCTGGCCTGACTCTAGAAGGCGTTGAGCCCGGTCAATGCGCGGCCGAGAGCGAGTTGGTGAACGGTCTCGGTGCCTTCGTAGGTGATCACGCTCTCGAGATTGAGTGCATGACGAATGGGCGCGTACTCGGCGAGGATGCCCGCGCCGCCCAAAAGATCGCGTGCATCACGCGCCACTTCGATTGCGCTGCGACAGTTGTTCCACTTCGCAAGCGACACTTGCACCGGTGTCAAAATGCCTTTGTCCTTGCGTCGCGCAAGATGCAATGCGAGCGACTCGCCAACGGCGATCTTGCGTGCCATCTCTGCGAGTCTGATCTGCACCGCCTGCGTGGCGGCGAGCGGCCGACCGAACAGCACTCGCTCCTTGGTGTGGCGCAGCGCTTCATCAACACAGGCTTGCGCCGCACCCAGCACCCCCCAGGAAATGCCGAAACGAGCCTGCGTCAGGCAGGAGAGCGGCGCCTTGAGGCCCACCACGGAACCCGGCAGCATGCTGGCGTCGGGGACCACTACATCGTCAAAGAAAAGCGCACCGGTCGCCGAAGCGCGCAAAGAAAACTTGCGCTCGATCTCTTGCACCGAGAACCCGGGCATTCCCTTTTCGAGGAGAAAGCCGCGTACGCCCTCATCCGTCAGCGCCCAGACCACTGCCACATCGGCGAGCGGCGCATTGGTGATCCACATTTTCGAGCCGTTGATCACCCAATCGCCGCCGCGACGGCGTGCGGTCGTGTTCATGTTGAGTGGATCTGAGCCGCCATGCGCCTCGGTGAGACCGAAGCAACCAATCGCCTCGCCTTTGGCGAGTGCGGGCAACCAGCGTGCGCGTTGTTCCTCACTGCCATAGGCATGGATCGGATACATCACGAGCGAACTCTGTACCGATACAAAGCTGCGCATTGCCGAATCGCCGCGTTCGAGTTCGCGACAAATCAGCCCGTAGCACACCGCATTGAGACCGGCGCAGCCGTAACCCTCGATGGAAGAGCCAAGCAGACCGAGCCTTGCCATCGGCGCGATCAACTCGCGCGGGAACGTGTGGTCGGCGAAGTGACGGCCGATGATCGGCAGTACCTCGGCGTCGACGAAACGCGCCACCGAGTCGCGTACCAGACGCTCTTCGTCCTGCAGTTCGTCTTCGATGCCGATCAAGTCCAAAGATTCATGTGCCATGCGTGCCTCTCAGTTCATGCCACGACGTTGCGCTGGCGCAGTTCGTCGATTGCCGATTGCGCCATCCCGAGATCGCGCAGCACCTCATCGGTGTGCTCGCCGGGCTTCGCCAGCTTGCCACCCTGCGAAGGTCGGCGCCCGTCCATTTCGATGGGCAGGATGGGGAGGCGCGTCTCGCGACCATCGGGAAGCGTCGTCGCGCCGAGACCGCCGCTCGCCATGAGGTGCGGATCTTCGAACATGTCCTCGGGCTTGCCGATAGGCGCGAACGGCAGACCCGTGCGTTCGAGGATCGGCACGAGCTCGGCCTTGCTGTACCGCTTGAACAACTCGCGGACGCGCGGCAACAAGGCCTCGCGCTGCAACACGCGTTGCGAGTTGGTCTTGAGGCTCTCATCTGCAGCGAGTTCTGCCAAAGAAAACGCCTCGCAGAATTTTTGCCAAAGACCATCGGAGACGATGCCGACAAAGACGTGCTCGCCATCGCGCGTCTCGAAGACGTCATAAATGGCCCAGGCAGAGATGCGTACCGGCATGGGCTTGGCGGGTTGTCCCGTCACGGCCATCTGCGCCATGTGCTGCCCGACGAGATAGACCGTGGTCTCGAAGAGCGCACTGCTCACCTTTTGCCCGCGACCGCTGAGATGACGCTGCTGCAATGCAGCGAGCACGGCGATCGCCCCGAACATGCCGCCCGTGACATCGATGACGGACGTTCCCGCGCGCAGCGGCCGTCCCGGCGGACCTGTCATATAAGCCAGCCCGCCCATCATCTGCGTCACTTCATCGAGGGCTGCACGCTTTTCATAGGGCCCCGAGAGGAAGCCTTTTTCGGAGCAGTAAATCAGGCGCGGATTGACGGCGGCGAGCGCCTCATAGCCAAGGCCCAATTTATCCATCGTACCGGTGCGGAAGTTCTCGACCACCACGTCAGCCGACGCACAAAGCCGACGCGCAACCTCCAGCCCTTCGGCCGACTTGAGATCGAGGCAAATGCTGCGCTTGTTGCGGTTGTACATCGGAAAGTAGCCCGCGCCAGAGCCGAGCAGACTGCGCGTCGAGTCACCGCCGACCGGTTCGATACGGACCACTTCGGCGCCGAGTTCGACGAGCACCGCACCCACCGCGGGCCCCATCACCATGTGCGTGAACTCGACGATCTTGATGCCGCGCAGCGGCAGCGTTGAGGGGTCGGGCAAAGCAGACATCACGCAGACTCCTGGGTGAATCCGAGCGGCAGACCCGCATCGGGCGTAAATCCGTAGAGCTCTTCGCCGGGCAATGCGTCGCGCAGAATGCGCCGGACTTCGAGCAGTTTTGGAAGCTCGATGCCGGTGAAGAGGCCCATGGCCTCAAGCATGAACACCAGATCCTCGGTCACGATGTTCCCGGACGCACCGGGCGCAAATGGACAGCCACCAAGACCCGCCAGGGAACTGTCGAAGGTGTTGATGCCAACCTCGAGACCCGCGAGCACGTTGGCCAAGCCGAGACCGCGCGTATTGTGCAAATGCAGACCCGAGAGCGCATGCTCGCCCACCGCAGCGCGTACATGACGCACCAAATCTTTGACCTGGGCGGGATTCGCGTAGCCTGTCGTGTCCGAGAGTCCGACTTCATCACAGCCGGCCTGCATCAGGGCCTCGGCGAGTGCCACCACCTTGTCGACGGCGACTACGCCTTCGATCGTGCAACCGAAAGCCGTCGACAAACCGCCCTCGAACTTGGGCCGCTCTGCGGCCGGCAGGCTACGCAGCAACGCCACAATGCCGCGTACCTCTTCGAGCATTTCAGCATGGGTGCGGCGCACATTCTTGAGACTGTGGGTCTCGGATGCCGACAGGGGAATCGTGATCTTGTGGGCGCCCGCGGCGACCGCCGCTTCGGCACCCTTGAGATTCGGTACGAGCACCGCCACCGTCAATCCGGGAATCGTTCGCGCATGACGAACGACCTCGGCTGTATCGGCGAGCTGCGGCAACAACTTGGCGGGCACGAAGCTGCCGACTTCGATCTCGGTGACGCCGGCTGCCGCCTCGGCATCGATCCACGCCTTTTTGGCGGCGAGCGGCATGATCGACTTGATACTCTGCAAGCCATCGCGCGGCCCCACTTCGCTGATCAGGATTTTTTCGCCGGTCATTGGGTGATCGTCTCTAGGTAGATCCATGGGCGCAGCAACTTGTCGCGCGCCTGAAAATTCGCGATCTCTGCGCGACTTTTGAGCGTGAGATCGATGGCGTCGAGCCCCTCGAGCAGCATGTCGCGCGCCTCGGCTTCGATCTTGAACGGATAGCGCTGCACTTCAGCTGCGCGCACCTCGCAGCGCTCGAGGTCGACGGTGATGTGATTGGTTTGCGGGTCTGCTTGAACAAAGCTTTCGAGCATCGCAATGTACGTCGCAGCCAGCACCACGGGTACGATACCGTTGCGCACGCAGTTGCCAAAGAATATCGGTGCGAACGAAGGCGCAATAACCGCCCGTATGCCGTATTCGTGCAGTGCCCAGACAGCATGCTCGCGACTCGAGCCGCAACCAAAGTTTTCGCCACCGAGCAGTATGCGGGTGCCCGCATAGGCGGGCTGATTGAGCACGAACTCGGGATTCGGGTCACGACCCCCGATTACGGTATACCGCCAGCCGGCGAACAAGCCGGCAGCGAGACCGGTCTTCGAGACCGACTTCATCTCGCGCGAGGGAATGATGATGTCGGTGTCGATGTTGGCGCGAATCATCGGCGCTGCGATCGCGGTCAGCACACGCACCGGCTCCATCAGTTCTGCCCTCCGATCACGCCAGCCAATTCATTGGCGCTCGCTAGACGCCCGAGAACTGCGCTTGCCGCCACGGTCTCGGGACTCGCGAGGTGCGAACGCGTCTCGGGACCTTGGCGACTCTCGAAATTGCGATTGGTTGACGAAACGACCCGCTCCCGTGCACCGAAGCTCTCGCCACCCGCGAAGAAACACATTGAACAACCCGATTCGCGCCACTCAAAGCCCGCCTCGCGAAAGATCTGATCGAGACCTTCGGCTTCGGCCGCACGCTTCACCGACATCGAACCCGGCACGCAAATGGCGCGCACGCCTGTGGCCACTCGCCGGCCTTTCAATATGGCCGCCGCGCGGCGCAAATCAGAGAGACGACTGTTCGTGCACGAGCCGATGAACGCCGACGAAATCGCCAATGAACGCAGCGGCGTTCCGGGCTCAAGCCCCATGTAGGCGAGCGCTCGCGGGTGCAAGTTCGGTACTCGCCCATCGATCGGAACCGCATGCTCGGGGCTCGTGCCCCAAGTCACCATCGGTGCGAGCGCGCTCACATCGATCACGATCTCGCGATCAAAGATTGCGTCATCATCAGAGACCAGCGCTCGCCAGCTGGCTTCGGCCTCTGGCCACGTGGCGTCGGTCGGTGCAAAGCGGCGACCACGCAAATAATCGAAGGTCTTTTGATCAGGGGCAATGAAACCCGTGACCGCCGAGAACTCGGTCACCATGTTGCAGAGCGTGAGCCGCGCTTCGATATCGAGTGCGCGCACCGCCGATCCTGCAAACTCGACGGCGTATCCATTGCCGCCGACCGAACCGTGCGCGGCAATCAAGGCCAGCGCCATATCTTTGGCCGTCGTGCCTTCAGGCAAGCGGCCCTCGAAGCGCACTCGCATCGTGCGTGGCTTGCTTACCCGCAGGGTGCCGGTGGCGAGCGCATGCTCGGCCTCGGTCGAACCAATGCCCCAAGCAAACGCTCCGAGCGCACCCTGCGTGCAGGTATGGCTGTCGGGGCAGACGACGGTCGCGCCAGGCAGCACGATGCCGAGTTCGGGCGAGATAACGTGCACGATCCCTTGCAGCGGATCGCGCACATCGAACAGTTGGATTCCCGCTCGGCGCGCCGCCTCGCGGGTCTCGGTGATGAAAGCTTTGCCGCCCGGCATGCGTGTCTCGTCGCCCCGGCCGGGGAAGGTGTCGACGATGTGATCCATCGTGCAAAACACCCGCGCCGGATCGGCGAGTACTCGGCCTGACTCGGCGAGGCTCTTGAGGGCCACCGACCCTGTTCGCTCGTGCAGGAAGATTCGGTCAATGGCAATCAGCCCCACCCCTTCGCCCAATTCGCGAACGAGATGCGCAGACCAGAGTTTTTCGAACAGCGTTGTTGCGGGCATCAGGCGGTCTTTCCAGCCGCCGATTATGCCCGCGACGGCCTCAAGCTGGGGTGCCCGCCGTGGTCGGCGGCAACGATAGTTCGACGACCGTGCCGCCGCCCTCCGCGACTCGCTCGATCCGCAAACTGCCCCCGATATCCCGCGCCCGCCGCCGCATGCTCGAGAGACCGCGACCCTCGGTCAGGGGGTCTGGCAGACCGATACCTTCGTCCTCGACGCGCAGCTTGTAGCCCGCTGTCGCCGAATAACGCGCGCTGATGACCACCCGCGAGGCCTGCGAATGTTTGATCGCGTTGTTCAGGGCCTCCTGCACGATGCGCAAGACCTGCAGCAAGGTGGTCGCCGGCATGGCGGGTGCCGCATCGAGATCGATCTGCCAGTCGAGTGATACATCACGGTCCGCCACACGGCGCTCGGTCCGAAAACGATAATCGACCAGCGCGGTTGCGAGGCTATTGCCCTGATCGCGCAAGGTATCGACCATCAGGTGCAAATCTGCCATGCATTCGCGCAGCAACTCCGCGACCTCGGGCTGGAGCATCTGCCCGCGCTCCACCTTGAGCCGCGCCGTGGCGAGTTGCGAACCCAAGCCATCGTGCATGTCGGCGAGCATGCGCTCGCGCTCCTCGTGTCGCGAGCGCTCCTCCGCCGCTTGCAGCAGTTGCTGCTGCGCCGCATTGGCCCTCAACACGTTTACGTCGAGCACCAAGGTGATGAAAAGCGCATTGTTGAGCAGCGCAACCACCAAAGAAAACAACACGCTTCCCAAAGTTTGCGGTACGGAATTCGGCAGCAGGGGATCGCCTTGGTTGATCAAAAACACGATTGCACCGAGAAAAATCATTGCGATTTGTACGCCGATCAGACCTGCAAAGAATTTCGCGTTGTTGAGCCGCAACGCTCTGCCAAATGAATAGGCACGCAGCACGAATAACACCATCAGCGCGATCATCAGCCCCAGTGTGAAAAACGATACCCAGCGGCGCTCCGGCATGACCAGCGGTGCAACAACTAGAGCCGTCCCGACCGCAGCCACCAAACGCCAGTAAGAGCCGACGGTCGAGTCACGGTTGGTGAGCAAGCCGACGGCCATGAGTTTTAGCAAGCCGGCCGTAACCGCGAGCGCCGGCAAAATCCATTGACCCGCGAGCGAATCGTAAAATGCCGCGCTCGTCCAGGGCGACGCGAGGCAGATGTAGAGGCCACCCAATACCCCGCTCAGGCCCCAGCAATACACGGCTCTGTCGCGCGCGTTCCAGAGGATGCCGACCGTCACCAACGCGAGCACGATGCTCCAAATACCGACCAGGAGACTCGATTCAACAATGGGGAATGGCACTCAGCACTCCGGGTGACGCAAGCCGCGACGTTTCCCGTGACGTTCTGCGGGTTATCCGAGATCTGCGAAACCCTTTTACTGGGCGCACCAGCGTGTGCCGCCGCACCCGATTGCTGTGATCAGGGCATGGGCCCTCAAGACGCCGAGGCTGAAGTCGAAGAAATTGTCGTGACCGGCCGGCGCATCATCACGCGCACGGTGACGCGAACCCCGGTCGGCGCCACCCTCAACAAAATGACGCTGAGCTATCGAATCGGCTACGGCGATCTCGATCTGCGCTCAGGCGCTGGGCGCAGTGAACCCGAACGCCGCGTCAGCGATGCCGCAGTCGCCGCATGCAAAGAAATTGGGCGCGTCTACCCCTTCGCCGAGCCCAACGATGCCGAATGCACGCGCATCAGTCGAGACCGCGCAATGCAACAAGTCAAAAAATTGCAGCGGGGAGATTGACAGTACGCCGAACGCAGGGGGCGCAGGAAATGGTCGGGACGCCGAGATTTGAACTCGGGACCCCTTGCACCCCATGCAAGTGCGCTACCAGGCTGCGCCACGTCCCGACCGAGGTGTGAATAATACCTTGCTCTGGCGAGCGCCGCAGGAGTCAGCGGCGCAACAGCCGCAAAATGTCCTCGAGCTCCAGCCGCAGTTGCCGCACGATCTGCTGGCTCTGGCTGACGTCGCTGCGGGCCTCTTCGCCCTGCAGCTTGTTGCGTGCGCCGCCAATGGTGAAGCACTGCTCGTAAAGCAGCGCTCGAATTTGGCGGATGACGATGACGTCTTGCCGCTGGTAGTAGCGGCGATTGCCGCGGCGCTTGACGGGCTTGAGCTGTGGGAACTCCTGCTCCCAATAGCGCAGCACATGCGGTTTGACGCCGCAGAGCTCGGCAACCTCGCCGATGGCGAAGTAGCGCTTTCCCGGGATCGCCGGGAGTTCGTCGTTATTCTTGGCTTCCAACATAGGCTTCTACGCGGGCCTTGAGTTTCTGACCTGGACGGAACGTGACCACACGCCGCGCCGTGATCGGGATCTCTTCGCCAGTTTTCGGGTTGCGACCCGGGCGCTGGTTTTTGTCGCGCAGGTCGAAGTTGCCAAAGCCGGAGAGCTTGACCTGCGCACCGGAAGACAGCGCTGCGCGCACTTCTTCGAAAAACAGATCGACCAACTCGCGCGCTTCGCGCTTGTTGAGGCCGAGCTGATCGAACAGCGCCTCCGCCATTTCTGCCTTGGTCAACGCCATTGATCCCGCCCCAACCGCTCTTGCTTCTTTTATTCCCGGAACTGCGCGCCGAGCCCCTCACCCAGCGACGCCCTGACTGCCGCGATCACGCGATCAGTCTCTTCGTCGGTGAGGGTGCGACCTTTATCCTGCAAAATCAAGCCTAAGGCGACGCTTTTTCTTCCCGATTCGATTCCCGGACCACGGTAAACATCGAACAACACGAGTTGCTTCAAAAGACTTGACGCCGCGTTGATCACTCGTTCCCGAATCGCATTGAAGCTCACGGTCTCATCGACAATGAATGCGAGATCGCGGCGCACCTGCGGAAAGCGCGACACCTCGACGAAGGGTGCGTAACTCACCGCAAGCGCAGGTGCGATGTCGAGTTCGAAGAGAGTCGGTGCTGCGACGAACCCAAGTTCACGCACGAGCCGCGGATGCAGCTCACCGATCCAACCGACCGCGTGCCCGGAACGCGATATCTGCGCGCTGCGTCCAGGGTGTAACGCAGAGTGTGTTGCCGGCGTGAAGCTGAACGCGCTCGAATCGCCCGACAGCGACAACAGGGCTTCGACATCGGCGCGCAGATCATGGAATTCGCCGGCTTCACGGCCACCGCCCCATTGTTCGGGCCAGCGGGTACCCATGGAGATGGCAGCGATGCGATCGACCTCGGCCTGACCGACCGGAAACACCACGCCATGTTCGAAGAGTCGCACACGGGTTTGCTGCCGGCGCTGGTTTTCGAGGGCGGCCTTGATTAGACCCGGCCAGAGCGACAAACGCATCACCGCCAGATCGCTGGCGATCGGATTGGCGAGACGGTGCGAGGCCATGCCCGGAAACAAGCTCTCTTGTAATGCCGGGTCAACGAAAGCGAAGTGCACAGCCTCGTAATAACCGCGCGCGGCGAGCACATCGAGCATCCGTTGTTCTTCCAGCCGATACGAGGGCTGCGGCAGAATTCTTTGAGAGGCACGCGCCGGGATGGTCGGAATCCGCTCGTATCCGATGAGTCTTGCAACTTCTTCGATGAGATCGCGCTCGATCGCGATATCGAAGCGATGCGCGGGCGGCAGCACCTCGATGGTCTCGCCGCTCGCGCCAGTGTCGATCACACTCATCCCGAGCCGCGTGAGCAACCCTGTGATCTCGGTGACCGAGAGATTCACGCCCAACAGCCGCTCGACCTGTGCCACGCGCAACGTCACCCTCTGTCGGGTAGGCAGCGCGGTCGCGACCTCAGTGCTGATCGTGGGGCCCGCCTTGCCGCCCGCGATTTGCAATAACAGCGCGCTCGCGCGCTCGATGGCCTGCTCGCCCACTTCCGGATCGACGCCGCGCTCGAAACGCTGGCTGGCATCGGTCGTGAGCCCGTAGCGCCGGCCACGCCCTGCGATGGCCGCAGGCGAAAACCAAGCCACTTCGAACAGCACGCGACGCGTCGCGGCAGAAACCGAGCTGCGCTCGCCACCCATCACGCCTGCCATCGCAACGGGCCCGCGCGCATCGGCAATCACCAGAACGTCGGGCGCGAGTTCGACACGGCGCCCATCGAGCAGATCACAGCTTTCGCGCTCCTGAGCGAAACGAACCCGCAAATTGCCCTCGAGTTTGTCGAGGTCATAGGCGTGCATGGGCTGTCCGAGCTCGAGCACGATGTAGTTGGTGATGTCGACCACGGGGCTGATGCTGCGCAGACCCGCGCGGCGTAGCCGCTCGCGCAACCAGACCGGCGAAGCCCGTGTGTTATCGACATCGACGATCACCCGACCGTGAAAACGCGGACAGGCCGCGGGTGCCGCGAGCTCGGCGCGAGCGCGCGCCGCGAGGGCGGCATCGCCGAGCGTATCGGCTACAGCGGTGCAATCGACATGATTGAAGGCCGCACCGGTCAGCGCCGCCACCTCACGTGCAATGCCGCGTATCGACATGGCATCGCCCCGATTGGGGGTGATGGCAAGCTCGAGCACTTCGTCATCGAGCTTGAGATAGTCGCGCACCGCAAAACCCACGGGCGCATCGGCCGAAAATTCGACGATGCCGTCCGAGGTCTCGGCGATACCTAATTCTTTGGCCGAGCAGAGCATGCCTGCCGACTCGACGCCGCGCAGCTTCGCAGCCTTGATATTGAGGCCGCCGGGCAACACCGCACCCACCTGCGCCAGCGCCGTACGCAAGCCCGCCCGGGCGTTGGCGGCGCCGCAGACGATCTGCAGCGGCGCAGCGCGCGCTGCCGCATCGCTGCCGAGCGCCACTTTGCAAACCTGCAGCTTGTCAGCCTGGGGATGGCGAGTCGCTTCGAGAATCTCGGCGATGATGACGCCCTCGAAGGGCGGCGCGGCGGGCGAGATGGATTCGAGTTCGAAGCCCGCCATCGTCAGGCGATGGCCTAGCTCGCGCGCGGCAAGATCGCTCTTGACCCACTCGATGAGCCACTCCAAAGAAATCTTCATGCCGCACCGAACTGCGACAGGAACCGCAGGTCACTGTCAAAGAAAAGACGCAGATCGTTGACGCCATAGCGCAGCATGGCAAGACGCTCGATCCCCATGCCGAACGCGTAGCCCGTCCAGCGCTCACCATCGACCCCGGCTGCCTTGAAAACATTGGGGTGCACCATGCCGCAGCCGGCAATTTCGAGCCAACCCGTGTGCTTGCACACGCGGCAACCCGCGCCGTCACAGAACACGCAAGACATATCGACTTCGGCCGACGGTTCGGTGAACGGAAAATACGAGGGCCGCAAGCGCATGCGCAGTTCTTTCTCGAAAAAGGCCTGCAAAAAACCCTGCAGCGTGGCTTTCAGGTGCGCAAAGCTCACGTTCTCGTCAACCACCAAGCCCTCGACCTGATGAAACATCGGCGAGTGCGTCATGTCGTAATCGCAACGATAAACACGACCCGGCATGATCATGGCAAGCGGCAGTCGCCCCTTGCGCAGTTCGCGGATCTGCACCGGTGAGGTGTGCGTGCGCAGCAACCGACCGTCCGGAAAATAGAACGTGTCGTGCATGGCGCGCGCCGGATGGTCGGCGGGAATATTGAGTGCTTCGAAGTTGTGGAAGTCGTCTTCGATCTCGGGACCTGAAGCCACCTCGAAGCCCGAGTTGCGGAAAATGCTCTCGATGCGCAACCGTGCCCGGGTCACGGGGTGCACGGCACCGCGCGACTCGCCACGCCCCGGCAGGCTGACATCGATACGCCCCGCAGCGAGCTCCGCCTCGATGGCGGCCGCGGCAAGCTTTTCGGTTGCGGCATCGATCGCGGTCTGCAGCGCTTGCTTGGCCTCGTTGATGCGCGCCCCAGCAGCAGGCCGCTCGGCGGCCGCCAAGGCCCCGAGTGCCTTGAGCTGTTCGGTAAACAAACCCTTTTTGCCCAGCCAACGCACGCGCACGTCGTCAAGGGCGGCGAGCGTTGTGCTCGCCGCCACTTCGTCGAGTGCTTGGCGGACCAGGGTCGCGAGATCGCCCACGACCACTCCTTAGGCGATGCCGAGCGCCGCCTTGACCTTGGTGGCAATCGCCGCAAACGCCGCTGCGTCGTGCACAGCGATATCGGCGAGCATCTTGCGGTCGATTTCGATGTTGGCGATCTTGAGGCCGTTCATCATGCGGCTGTACGACAGACCAAACTGCCGCGCGGCTGCGTTGATGCGCTGGATCCAGAGCGCGCGGTAATCGCGCTTCTTGAGACGGCGGCCCTTGTAGGCGTACTGACCGGCCTTGATCACGGCCTGTTTGGCGGCGCGATAGACCTTGCGACGGGCGTTGTAATAGCCCTTCGCTTTACCCAAAACTTTCTTGTGGCGACGACCCGCAGTCACGCCACGTTTGACTCTTGCCATGTCTATATACCTCGGTGGATGACTTAGGCGTGCGGCAGCAACTGGTCTAGACGACCGACATCGCTCTCATGCACGAGACTCGAGCCGCCCGAGCGCAGCTGGCGCTTGGTTTTGCGCGGCTTGTGGCCGAGGTTATGGCGGCGGCCGGCGGAATAGGACTTGTAGCCCTTCGCCGTTTTGCGAAAACGCTTCGCTGCCGCCCGGTTGGTCTTCAACTTGGGCATTGCAATCACTCCTTTTTTGCCTTCGCTCACAAGGCCCGCGAGGGCCCGCTTGCGTGCGGATGAACCGGCGGCACCGCCCCACCATGGGGAGGTTGCGCGCTCAGCGCATCACTTCTTCTTTGGCGCAAACACCATGACCATCTGCCGACCTTCCATCAGCGGGTTCTGTTCGACGTTCGCCTGAGCGGCGAGGTCTTGAACCAACCGATCGAGGAGTCGACGGCCGATCTCCTGATGCGCCATTTCTCGGCCACGGAACCTCAGGGTTACCTTGGCCTTGTCGCCCTCGGTCAGGAAGCGCAGCAGATTACGCAATTTGACTTGGTAATCGGCTTCTTCCGTACCGGGACGAAACTTCACTTCCTTGACTTGCTGCTGCTTCTGCTTCTTCTGCGCCGAGTGGGTTTTCTTCTTCTGTTCGAAGAGGAACTTCCCGAAATCCATGATGCGGACCACCGGGGGTTCCGCCATCGGCGACACTTCGACCAGATCGAGATCGCTGCTTTGTGCGAGTTGCAGGGCTTCGAATCGGGTCATGATTCCGGCCTGCGCGCCGTCTGCTGCGATCACACGCACCTGCGGCGCCGTGATTTCCTCGTTGCGCCGAATGCGCTTCGTTGCTGTCGAGATACGTCAATCCTCCAACAATCGGCGCCCGCGGCTATCTAGTTCGACGCGCAACCGCTCGACGAAAGCCTGCGGCGACATCTGACCCAGATCCTTGCCGCTGCGGGTACGCACGGACAGAAGCTGCGCTGCTACTTCCTTGTCGCCTGCCACCAATAGGTATGGCACGCGTTGCAGCGTGTGTTCGCGAATCTTAAAGCCGATCTTTTCATTGCGCAAGTCGATTTCGACTCGAAGCCCCTGATTTTTAAGGAAATCGGCGACCTCACGCAGGTAGGAATCTTGACGCTCGGTAATATTCATGACCACCACTTGCGTGGGCGCGAGCCAGCTCGGCAGTCGCCCTGCGTGATGTTCGATGAGAATCCCCAAAAAGCGCTCGAGCGAGCCGAAGATTGCCCGGTGCAACATCACGGGCGTCTGCTTCTGACTGTGCTCATCGATGAAATGCGCGCCGAGGCGACCCGGAAGATTGAGGTCGACCTGCAAAGTGCCGCACTGCCAATCACGGCCGATCGCATCGCGCAACACGAATTCGAGCTTGGGGCCGTAGAAGGCGCCCTCGCCGGGGTTCAAGGTGTAGTCGATACCAGCGACGCGCGCCGCTTCCTTGAGTGCGGCCTCGGCCTTGTCCCAGATGTCATCCGAGCCCACGCGCTTCGGCGGTCGATCAGAGAACTTGATGCGTACATCATCGAAACCGAAGTCGCGGTAGATATCGAGGATGAGCCGCGTCACGGCCACCGACTCGGCGGTGATCTGCTCGGCGTTGACGAAAATGTGGGCGTCATCTTGGGTGAACGCACGCACGCGCATCAGCCCATGCAGCGCACCGGAAGGCTCATAGCGATGCACTTTGCCAAATTCGGCATAGCGGATCGGCAGATCGCGATAGCTGCGCAGGCCTTGCTTGAAGATCTGCACGTGGCCCGGGCAGTTCATCGGCTTGATCGCATAAACGCGCTCGTCGGGCGTCTGCGTGGTGAACATGTTCTCGCCGAATTTTTCCCAGTGGCCTGAGGCCTCCCAGAGGCTGCGATCCATGAGCTCGGGACCATTGACCTCTTGAAAGCCCGCGGCCTTTTGCTTGTCGCGCATGTAGCCGATCAGGGTCTGGAAGACGCTCCAGCCCTTCGGGTGCCAAAACACGGCGCCCGGCGCCTCTTCTTGCATGTGGAAGAGATTGAGCTCGCGACCAATCTTGCGATGATCGCGCTTCTCGGCCTCTTCGAGCCGCGTGAGGTAATCTTTGAGGTCCTTGTCGTTGGTCCAGGCCGTACCGTAGATGCGCTGCAACATTTCGTTGCGCGAATCACCGCGCCAATAGGCGCCGGCAACCTTCATCAGTTTGAATACTTTGAGCTTGCCGGTCGTCGGCACGTGCGGGCCGCGGCAAAGATCGACCCACTCGCCCTGACCATAGAGGCTGATCGCCTCGTTCGAGGGAATGCTGGCAATGATTTCGGCCTTGTAGTGCTCGCCCAACCCCTTGAAAAAAGCCACCGCATCATCACGCGGCATTTCGCGACGCGAGACGGCGAGATTGGCCTCGGCGAGCTCGCGCATCTTGGCCTCGATCGCCACCAAATCTTCGGGCGTGAACGGGCGCTTGTAGGCGAAGTCGTAATAGAAACCGTCTTCGATGACCGGGCCGATGGTCACCTGCGCATCGGGAAACAAGGCCTGCACGGCCTGCGCCAGCAGGTGCGCGGTCGAGTGACGAATGACCTCGAGGGCATCGGGGTGCTTGTCGGTGACGATTTCGAGACGGGTGTCGTCGGCAATCGCAAAAGAGGTGTCGACGAGCCTGCCGACCACCTTGCCGGCGAGCGCCGCCTTGGCAAGACCGCTGCCGATGTTGGCGGCGACCTCGGCTACCGTGACCGATTTGTCGAAGGTTCTCTGACTGCCATCAGGCAGTGTAATCACGGGCATCGATGCCACACTCCGTCCGCGCGGGGCGAACCGAGCGCCCCAAGGCTCACGGTCACCCCATGGCGAAAAGGGGCGCTTTCGCGATGCGAAAACGCCCCCCGCCGGGTTGGTAGGCGCGAGTGGGATCGAACCACCGACCACCACCATGTCAAGGTGATGCTCTACCACTGAGCTACGCGCCTGCAGAAAGGCCGCGAAAGATACCC
>JBJTAV010000104.1:0-12696 GCA_046091005.1 Gammaproteobacteria bacterium
CGAAGTCTCTCTGCCAGGAACTGAGCGGGATCGGGTGGCGGGTGGGGGAGGTTGCCGTTATCATACGCGGCCTTTTGAGCCCGGCTATTCTGGGCCTCGCACTCGGCGAACGCAAAGCGGAACGAGCATATGGCTAGCTACAACACCAGCGAATTCAAGTCCGGCCTCAAGATCCTCATCGACGGTGACCCCTATGTCATCGTCGAAAACGAGATGGTGAAGCCCGGCAAGGGTCAGGCCTTCAACCGCGTCCGGGTGCGCAATCTGCGAACCGGTCGTACCGTCGAAAAAACCTGGAAGTCCGGGGATTCTGTAGAGGCCGCCGACGTCATGGACGTCGACATGCAGTACCTCTACCAGGACGGTGATTTCTTCCACTTCATGGTGCCCGATAACTTCGAGCAGCACACGGCCAGCAAAGAGTCCGTCGGTGACGGCGCGCAATGGCTGAAGGATGGCATCACCTGCATCGTCACGCTTTGGAATGGCGTACCGCTCGTGGTGACGCCGCCGCCGCACATCGAAGCGAAAATTGTCGAGACCGACCCGGGCGTTCGCGGTGACACCGCAACCGGCGGTCAAAAGCCCGCCAAACTCGAAACGGGTGCGGTGGTGCGCGTGCCGCTCTTCATCAACGAAGGCGAGTTCATCAAAGTCGACACCCGCACGGGCGAGTACATCTCCCGCGCCAAGCAGTAAAGCCGCTTCAGCGCATCCTGCGCTGCTCAAAGTTCCAGGCGTGCTCGACAATAGTGTCGAGCGCCGGGAACTGCGGATTCCAGCCCAATTTTTCGCGTGCGGCGCGTGAATCTGCCACCAAACGTGGCGGATCGCCGGGTCGGCGCGCTTCGCGGTTCACGACAAAATCTTTGCGGGTGACTTGGCGTACGGTGTCGATGACCTCAAGTACCGAGAACCCGTCACCGTTACCCAGGTTGTATTGCGCGCTGGCGCCGCCCGCCATCAAAGATTGCAGTGCAAGCCAGTGCGCTTCGCAGAGATCGACGATATGCACGTAATCGCGGATGCAGGTGCCATCCGGCGTGTCGTAATCGGTGCCGAAGACGGCGATCGCTGGTCTGCGACCCGAAGCGGCTTGCAGCGTAAGCGGGATCAGGTGACTCTCGGGATCGTGTCGTTCGCCGAGGGCACCGGTCGGGTCTGCTCCAGCGGCATTGAAATAGCGCAGGCAAACGGCACGCAAACCATAGGCACGATCAAAGTCGGCGAGCGCTTCCTCGATCATGTGTTTGCTGCGCCCGTAGGGATTGATCGGTGCGCGCGGATGGCGCTCGTCGATCGGCGTGTACTGTGGCGCGCCGAAGATGGCCGCCGTCGATGAAAAGATGAAGCGCTCGACCTTGGCGGCGATCATGGCCTCAAGCAGGGTCAAAGTATGGGCGACGTTGTTGCGATAATACTTTGCCGGCAGTCGCACCGACTCGCCAACCTCGATGTGCGAGGCAAAATGCATGACGGCATCGAAGCGACGGCTCGCAAAAAGCTGATCGAGCAAGGCGCGATCGGCGATGTCACCCTGCACGAATTCGCCGCAGAGCACGGCATCGCGGTGTCCGCTCACGAGATTATCGAGCGTGACGACCTCGGCGCCCGCGGCACCTAGACGCTTGACCATGTGCGAGCCGATGTAGCCCGCACCTCCGACGACCAGAATATTCAGGGCCATGACGTCGAAGATACCAGCACGTCTACCAACTGCTCGAGTCCCTCGCGGTCGATGTCATCGAAGCGAGCGAGCACAGGGCTGTCGAGATCGAGTACGCCGAGCAGTGATCCCTTGCGCGGGCCCTCGTTCAAGATCATCGGGACAACAATTTCCGAGTTTGAGGCGGAATCGCAGGCGATATGCCCCGGGAACTCGTGCACGTTCGTGACCACGGTCGTGACTCGACGGGCCGCCGTCGTGCCGCACACCCCGCGACCGAGCGCGATACGCACGCAGGCGGGCTTGCCCTGAAAGGGACCGAGCACGAGCTCTTCTTTCGCCGCGTTGTCGTTGATTGCGGCGTTGTTTGCGGCGGTGTCGTTGCGGGTCAGCAGGTAGAAGCCCGCCCAGTTGAGCTGCGGCAGATTGCCATAGAGCAAGGCCGCGGTATTGGCGAGATTGGCGATGGCATCGCGCTCGCCTGCGAGCAGTGCGCGCAGCGCATCCTGCAGTTCACGATAGCCGCGCGCCTTGGCTGCGGGGTCGTGACCGAAGTCGATCGTTTCAAAAGTGGCAGTCATAAGATTTCTCAGGCGATCTCGATCGGAAAGGCCATGATCTCATCGATTCGGTCGGCGCCGCTCGCGACCATCACCGCTCGGTCGAAGCCGACCGCTACGCCCGAGCAGTGGGGGAGCCCCGCTTCGAGGGCGGCGAGCAGACGTTCGTCGATGGCGATCTCGGGCAAGCCGCGCGCGGCTCGTTCGAGATTGTCTCTGTTGAACCGAGCCCGCTGTTCAGCGGCATCGGCCAGCTCTTCAAAGCCATTCGCAAGTTCGATACCGTCCGCATAAATCTCGAAGCGCAGCGCGACGCGCGAATCGACCGGATCCAGTCTCGCGAGCGCTGCCTGCGAGGCTGGGTAGCGGGTTACGGCGAGCCACTCGTTCTTGCCGAGTGAGGGTCCGATCACCACCGCCATCAAAAAATCGAGCAACTCGTCGCGACCGAGGCTCGCGGCAGCCTCGCGATCAAGCCCGTGATCCATCGCGAGTGTCGCCAGCGCGGGCAAAGAAATGACGAGGGGGTCGATGGCAAGCGCCTGCGCAAACGCCTCGCGATAGCTTGTCTTGCGCAGGGGTCGGCTGTGGCGACCTGCGATGATGGCTAAGGAATCGAGCAGCGCGGCAACTTCGTCGATCAAATCGTCGAAACCGAGTCCGCTGCGGTACCACTCGAGCAGGGTGAACTCCGGGTTATGTAGT
Organism: Gammaproteobacteria bacterium; assembly: GCA_046091005.1. Lineage (GTDB taxonomy): Bacteria > Pseudomonadota > Gammaproteobacteria > Steroidobacterales > Steroidobacteraceae > UBA964. The sequence continues at coordinate 2,932 of JBJTAV010000104.1, forward strand.
CGGCTGCGCTCATCGCCGCGGACCACGCGACAGAGCTGGTAGATATCGCCGCTGCCTGCTGCCAGCAGGCGCTTCATGGCGTACTCGGGGGAGGTCTGCAAGAACATCTCTCGCCCGTCGATGACCAGCGGTACTGGCCGAAGATTGATATCAGTGACCCCGGCATTCACGAGGAGCGGCGTCTCGACTTCGAGCACCGACCGGGCAGCAAAGAAATTGCGCGTCGCGGCAAGTAGCGCAGCACGCAGCGCAAGTTGTTTGCGATGCGCGCTCGGGCGCCAGGCGCTCGGCGTCATGTCAAGCGTCGACCGATCGTCTGACCCATGCGCACGGTTTGGCCCGAGACAAGACCCTCGGTCCACTCGATACTATTTTTGGGGAACAACAAAATGACGGTCGATCCCATGTTGAAGCGACCCATCTCCTCGCCACGCAGCGCGGCGTGGGGCTTGCCGCCTTGTTCGATCTCGAGTCGCGCGAGCGTTCGGGGTTTTCGCGGCGCCACCTCGCCATGCCACACGGTCTCCATGCTGCCGACGTTCAGTGCGCCGATGAGCGCGAGTCCGTGCTGCAGCGCGCCATCTTCAAAAAAACAGACTACTCGCTCGTTGCGCGCGAACAGATTGGCCACATCGTCCGAAGTCACTCGATTGACGCTGAACAAGCGCCCGGGCACGTACCAAGCCTCGCGCAGCACGCCGGCGGCAGGCATATGAATACGGTGATAGTTGTAGGGCGCGAGATAAATCGTGGCGAAGAGCCCGTCCGCAAATCGCTCCACCCAAGGCCGCCGACCGGCGAGTAGTGCATCGAGCGTGTAGTGCCTGCCCTTGGCTTGCAGCAACTGGTTGCCCTTGATCACGCCGATCTCGCTCACTGTGCCGTCCACCGGGCAGGCGAGCGCGAGCGGATCTTCGGGCAGGGGCCTCGCACCGGCACGCAGCGCGCGCGTGAAAAACGCGTTGAAGGATTCGAACTCGAGCGGATTGGTCAGCAGCGCATCGGAGAGATCGGGCTTGAAACCCTTGATGAACTGACGGATGAGCAGATTTTTGAACCAGGGCGTCTGGCTGCGTGCCACCGCATGAATCAATCGCGAGATGCCGTGCTGTGGCAAAACGTGTTGCAGGGCGATGAAAGCGCGCGCGGCCACGCTCAGGTCTTTGACGGCGTTATCAGAGGCGGCTGCGGTATCCGACGAGCGAGATGGCACAATGTCATTCATGCGCAAATTATCCCACAGGCCTGCGGCTCATAGACCCGCCGTTAGACCCGCCGCAAATCGTCGGCCCATCGTGATCGAGGCCCTGCGTCGCGCTACGCGACGGCTCGAGCGTGCCGGAGTCTTCTTTGGTCATGGCACGGATAATGCGGCCGATGACGCGGCCGCGCTGCTTTTTCATGTGCTCGGTGATACCGAGGCCGCTGCAGCACTGGCCACCGGACCAAGAGGCGCCAAGGCTTTTTGGCATCGCCGACTCACCCTCAAGGAAAGATTGGCCTTCGAGGCCTTGCTCGAACTGCGCATCTCGATGCGCTGTCCTGCGGTCTATCTCACCGGCAAGACCTGGTTTGCAGGACTCCCCATGCGCGCTGATCCGCGCGCGCTCATCCCGCGCTCGCCACTCGCTGAACTCATCGAGCGCCAGTTTCGGCCGTGGATCGACCCGACTCGCGTGCAGCGCATCCTCGATCTTTGCACCGGCGGCGGTTGTATCGCGCTGGCCTGCGCCCACCATTTGCCTGCGGCCAAGGTCGAGGCGACCGATATCTCCGTTCCGGCGCTGACGCTGGCGCGCGAAAACGCGCGTTCACTCGGGCTTTCTCGGCGTGTCCGCTTCACGAAATCGGATCATTTCGCGGCCCTCGGGAAGCGTCGGTACGATATCATCATCACCAATCCACCCTATGTGGGGGAGCGCGAGCTGCGCTCGTTGCCCCCCGAATATGGACACGAGCCGCGCATGGCGTTGGCGGCAGGCAAACAGGGACTCGACTCGGTGCTCGTCATCCTTCGCGAGGCGGCGCAACATCTCACCCCCGGGGGTCTCCTGGTCGTCGAGGTGGGTAATACCGAGACTCTGGTGCGCCGTCGCTGGCCACGCGTGCCGTTCACCTGGCTCGAGTTCGAGCGTGGTGGTGGAGGGGTTTTTTTGTTGACTCGCGAGCAGCTGCAACGTCATGTCCGGTAACACGATCGGCCGCCTCTTTCAGGTGACGACCTTCGGCGAGAGCCACGGGCCGGCCCTCGGCTGCATCATCGATGGCTGCCCGCCGGGCCTCGAGATCTCTGAAGCTGATTTCACCCGCGACATCGATCTGCGTCGTACCGGCACTTCGCACTTCGTCAGCCAGCGCAAAGAGGCGGATGCGGTCCGCATTCTCTCCGGTGTCTTTGAAGGCCGAACGACCGGCACTTCCATCGGCCTGCTGGTCGAAAACACCGACGCCCGCTCGCGTGACTACGACAAGATCAAAGATCGGTTTCGCCCCGGTCACGCAGACTACACCTACCAGCAAAAATACGGATTTCGCGATTACCGCGGCGGCGGTCGCTCGTCGGCGCGCGAAACCGTGGTGCGCGTCGCAGCGGGTGCGATCGCCCGCAAGTATCTCGCCACGCGCCTGGGTATCAGCATTTGCGGTTATCTCAGCAAGATCGGCAATCTCGAGATTGCTGCCGTCGCACCCGAGACGGCCTACGACAATCCGTTTTTTTGCCCCGATCCCTCGCGCGTCAAAGAATTGGAAGATCTCATCTGGAAGATCCGCGAAGAGGGCGACTCGCTTGGTGCGCGCATTACCGTGATCGCCAAGGGTGTACCGCCCGGGCTTGGCGAGCCGGTCTTCGATCGGCTCGACGCCGACCTCGCCTACGCGATGATGGGCATCAATGCCGTCAAGGCGGTCGAGATTGGCGCGGGTGTTCGGGTGGTCGAGCAACGTGGCAGCGAGCATCGCGACGAACTCACGCCCTCGGGCTTCCTCGGCAACAACGCAGGCGGTGTGCTCGGTGGCATATCGAGCGGGCAGGACATCATCGTACACGCCTCGCTCAAGCCGACCTCGAGCATTCAGGTGCCGGGCAAGACCATCAATGTTTTCGGTGATCCCGTCGATGTGATCACCACCGGCCGCCACGACCCCTGTGTGGGTCTGCGGGCGACGCCGATCGCCGAGGCGATGATGGCCATCGTTCTCATGGATCATTGGTTGAGACATCGGGCACAGAATGGCAATGTGCAATCGCCAACGCCCGTGATTACGGAGCAAAAGAAATGAGTCGGCAGTGGAATGTGGCGGTACTCGGCGCAACGGGACTCGTGGGTGACACCATGATCAAAGTTCTGGAGGAGCGCAAATTTCCGGTGGGCGAACTCTTCCCGCTCGCCAGCAACCGTTCACTTGGCAAGAGCATCGAGTTCAACGGCAAAAGTCTGCCGGTGCTCGATGTTGAAACCTTCGATTTTTCGAAGGTGGATATCGGCTTGTTCTCGGCAGGCGGTGACGTCTCGCGTCTCTATGCGCCCAAGGCCGCCGCCGCGGGCTGCGTCGTCATCGACAACACCTCCGAGTTTCGCTACGAGGATGACATCCCGCTCGTGATTCCCGAGGTCAATCCCGGCGCCATTGCCGACTTTCGCAAGCGTCGCATCATCGCCAACCCCAACTGTTCGACCATCCAGATGCTGGTCGCCCTAAAGCCCATCTATGACGCGGTCGGGATCGAGCGCATCAATGTGGCGACTTACCAGTCAGTGTCCGGCGCCGGCAAAGAAGCGGTCGAAGAACTGGCCGAGCAAACCGTGGCGCTGATGAGCGGCAAGGGCCCGATCAAGCCCAAAGTGGTGGCGGCGCAGATTGCCTTCAACGTCGTGCCGCAAATCGATAAATTTCAGGACAACGGCTACACCAAAGAAGAGATGAAGATGTTTTGGGAGACGCGCAAGATTTTCGGCGACCCCGACATCCGCGTGAATGCCACGACCGTGCGTGTGCCGGTTTTCTTTGGCCATTCCGAGGTGGTCAACATCGAGACCAAGCGGAAGATCACCGTGCCTGAAGTGCGCAAACTTCTCGACAAGATGCCCGGTGTCAAAGTCATCGACACACGCGAGTCGGGCGGCTATCCCACCGCCGCCGTGCATGCCGCAAACGATGATCGCGTGTTCGTCGGCCGCATACGCGAAGATATCTCGCACGAGCGCGGTCTCAATCTTTGGGTGGTTTCCGACAATATCCGCAAGGGTGCAGCGACCAACAGTGTGCAGATTGCCGAAATCCTCATCCGCGAACACCTTTGAGGCGTGCGGGCCTTGGCGTGTCCAAGGTTGGCGAGTCCAATGAAGGGGGTGACATCGTGAAGCAAACCATCACATTCGGGCTGCGGCCCTTTGTTGTGCTGTCGACGTTGACGACGTTGGGCTTCGGTGGTGTCGCGGCCTCGGCGCTCGAGCTTGGAGCGGGTCGTCTCAAGTCCGCGCCGGGCGCGCCGCTCGATGTCGAAATTCCACTGTTGCAGGTCGGCGAGGGCGAACTCGACTCGCTCAAGCCCCAGTTGCCGGCCAATTCGCGCTCCGCCGAACTTGCCGATGCGACGGTGGAGTTGGCGCAGGGCAGCGACGGCGCAGCAGTGCTGCGGGTGCGTAGCAGCGGCCCGCTGAGTGCCGACAGCGTTCGCTTCGTCGTCGTTGCGGACTGGGGGCGCGGTCGCCGCTTTCGTGAGTACACGTTTTCTTTGACGGCCGAGGGCAGTGCAGCGCAGGCTGCGTCCGGCTCATCGGTTGCCCCAGCGCCAGCGTCCTCGTCAGCGCCTGCCGCGCCTGCCGCCGAGCCGCCGCCCGCCGAGGTCACGACGCTTTCCACAGCGTCCCCGGGTTCCCCCGACGAAGCAAATTCCTCCGGCGAGGCAAATGTGTTGAGCACCGCTGGCAATGACGCGGGTTTGTCGATCTCGACAGATCGTCAGCCAGAGACTCGCGCGACGGAGAGCAGCGCGACAACGAGTCGCCGCATTGTCCGTCCCGGCGAAACTTTGATGTCGATTTCGCGGGAATGGTCGGCGAAGACGGGTGCGACGCTCGCGCAAACCATGGTGGGCATCTATCGCGCCAATCCGCAGGCCTTTGGCCCGGGTGGCATGAGCGAGTTGCTGGTGAACGCCGAACTCTCATTACCCGATTCGGCCGCGCTGGGCGGCACATCCGCCGCGGCGGCGTCGGGCGAGATCTCGCGTGAGCTCGGTATATGGCGCACGGGTGGTGCCGCCGCGGCGCGCGATAACGAAGGCGCCGGCATGCGTACTCTCAGCACCGCGCCCGCCGCGGGGGTCACGCGTCTGCCCGAGACGCTTCCCCCCATGGGCACCTCACGACCGAGTGCGGCGAAAGCTGCGACTCCGGCACCCGCTGCAGCGCCGCGGGCTGTATCGCCGCCGGCCGCGTCGCCGCCGGCCGCTGCCGCGCGGCCGTCTGCCCCGCTCGCGCTCGCGCCGGCTCCGGCAGCTGCTGCGCCCGAGAACGCAGAGGCCAAGGCTGCTCGGCTTGAGGTAGAGCTCACCGAAAAAGTCGCTGCGCTCGATGCGGCCTCCACCGAACTCGACACGCTGCGAGCGCGGATCGCTGCACTCGAAGCTGCAGCATCAGCCGTCAAAGAAAAACAACCCGTGGGCTGGCTAGCCAAAGCTCGTGAGTGGGCGGCGTTCGCGTGGTGGGCTATCCCAGCCTTGCTATTCACTGTGTTGGTTCTTTTGCTCGCCCTGGTGCTGAAAGGGCGTCGCAGGTCTGCCGAAGCGCTCGAAATGTCTCCGGTGAACCGCTCAACCCCTGCCGTAGACTCGCTCGCGGACACGGCAGCAACACCGGGATCGGTGGATGACGTTGATGCAGCCAGTGCGCCTCGCGAGATGACTTTTGAGCTGCCACCCATCAAGCCGAATCGCGCTGAGCCTGTTGTCGCGCAGGCTACCGTCGTGCCTGCTCCTGCGCCGACACCTGCGCCTACGCCTGTACGAGCGCCCGTGATGGAAGAGCCTTCAATGGTCAGCGACCTCGAGGGTGATCCGCCGCCCGTCGATGAGGCGGGCAGCAAGATCGATCTTGCGCGGGCCTTCATCGAAATGGGCCATCACGATGCGGCGATCCTCGAGCTGCAGGCGGCGCTGCGTATAGGCGATGAGAGGCAACGCGCCGAGGCCATTCGGTTGTTGGATTCTTTGCCCAAGTCATGACCCGTTGGGCGATGGGTGTCGAGTATGACGGCACCCACTTTTGCGGCTGGCAACAACAGGCGGGGCTGCGCACGCTTGAGGCCGCCTTCGCGACCGCCATCGGCCAAGTCGCCGACCACACTATTTCTTTGACCTGCGGCGGCCGAACCGATGCCGGCGTGCATGCGGCAGGGCAGGTTTTGCATTTCGAGTCCGATGCCCGACGCAGCGCTCGCGCTTGGGTGCTCGGCACCAACGGCAATCTCGATCGCAAGGCGAGCGTGAGCTGGGCGAGGCCAGTACCCGATTTTTTCCACGCGCGCTTCTCGGCGCTGCGTCGTCATTATCGTTACAGCATTCTCAATCGCAGCGCCCGTTCCGCATTGCATGAGGGACGCACCCTTTGGGTACGGGCGCCGCTCGATGCCGAGCGCATGCACGAGGGCGGGCAATACCTGCTCGGCGAGCACGACTTTAGTGCGTTTCGCGCGGCCGAGTGCCAATCGAAATCGCCGGTCCGTCGGCTCGATCTGCTGGCGGTGCATCGCCAAAACGACCTGGTGCATATCGATGTGGCGGCCAACGCGTTTTTGCATCACATGGTTCGCAACATTGCCGGGCTGCTGATCGAGGTCGGCCGGGGCCTGCGTCCCCCCGAGGCGGTGCGTACGCTACTCGAGGGACGGGATCGTCGTCTGAATGCGCCGACCGCGGACCCCGAGGGGCTGTGCCTGCGCCGTATCGAATACCCTGCGGCCTTCCGTTTGCCTGATCCGGTATAGTCCTCCCATGGTTTGGTTCGAGAAAATCGTCCCTTCGCGTATCAAGACGGAGCGTCGTTCGCGCTCCGTACCCGAGGGGCTGTGGATCAAATGCACGGCCTGCGACTCGCCGCTGTATCGCGCCGAGCTCGAGCGCAATCTGCATGTCTGCCCGAAGTGTGCCAATCACATGCGCATTGGCGCCCGCGATCGGCTGCTGCGTTTTCTCGACGAAGGCTCGGCGGCCGAAATTGCCGCCAATATTTCACCCGAAGATCCGCTCAAGTTCCGCGACAGCAAGCGGTACAAAGATCGTCTGGTGGCCGCTCAAAAAAATACCGGCGAGAAAGATGCACTGATCGCCATGACGGGTACGCTCGAGGGCATGCCGATCGCGGCCTGTGCCTTCGAGTTCCAGTTTTTGGGCGGCTCGATGGGGTCGGTGGTCGGTGAGCGCTTTCGGCGCGCGGCTGATCACGCCATCGCCCAACGCACTCCGCTCATCTGCTTCTCGGCGAGTGGCGGTGCGCGCATGCAAGAGGCGCTGCTGTCGCTGTTGCAGATGGCCAAAACCAGTGCCGCGCTCGCTGAGCTTTCTGCGGCCGGGTTGCCCTTCATCTCCGTGCTGACTGATCCTACGACGGGCGGTGTTTCCGCAAGTCTCGCGATGCTTGGCGATCTGAACGTTGCCGAGCCGCGAGCCCTCATCGGTTTTGCGGGGCCGCGTGTCATCGAGCAGACCGTGCGCGAAAAACTCCCCGAGGGTTTTCAACGCAGCGAGTTCCTGCTCGAGCACGGGGTCATCGACATCATCATCGATCGCCGCGATCTTCGACCGCGCCTCGCGCAGGCGCTGCGCATGCTGATGCGTCAGCCTGCGGCGCCGTCACTACCTGTCGATGCAGCTGGCTGATTGGCTCGCCCACCAGGAGGCGCAGCACCCCAAGGCCATTGAACTCGGACTCGATCGAGTCCGCGCGGTGGCGCTGCGACTTGGCTTGCTGCCCTGGAGCATCCCTTCGGTCATCGTCGGCGGCACCAACGGCAAAGGTTCCACCGTCGCGTTGCTCACGGCGCTCGCGCGTGAGGCGGGTCTCAAGGTCGGCACCTACACTTCACCGCACCTGCAGCGCTACAACGAACGCGTCGAGATCAACGGCGAGCCCGTGGCCGATGCGCCTTTGACTCGGGCCTTCGAGCGCATCGAGGCCGCTCGCGGCGAGATTTCTTTGACGTTCTTCGAGTATGGCACGCTCGCCGCGTTCCTCGTGTTTGCCGAGCAGGCAGTTGATGCAGCGGTGATCGAAGTCGGACTGGGCGGCCGGCTCGACGCCACCAATATCATTGATGCCGATGTCGCCGTGCTGTGCTCGGTCGGACTCGATCATCAGGACTGGCTGGGGCCCACGGTCGAGGAGATCGGCCGCGAGAAATCCGGCATTTTCAGGGCTGGACGACCCGTCATTCTGGGTTCAGCCACCATGCCGCATTCCGTGGGCGAGGCCACGCGTCGCCTGGGCGCGATCGTGCAGGCACTCGATCAGGATTTCCGCGTGGTTGCGGGCGATGCCTTCTCGTGGAGTTGGCAGGCTGCCGAGAGCAGTCATGGTCCCTTGCCGCCGCCATCTTTGCTTGGGCCCATGCAGCGTCGCAACGCCGCAGTGGCGATTGCGGCCTTTCTGCAGTGGCTGCGCGTTCGACCCGAACTCGCGAGCCACTTGCCGACCCACGAAATCCAAACCACCATGATCGCCGCAGCGCTGCAACGCGCGCGGTTGCGCGGTCGAGTGCAGCGCGTGGCACCCGCCAGTCCCGCCGACCCAGAGTGGAGTCTCGATGTGGCGCACATCGAAGATTCATCACGCGTTTTGGCCGAGGCGCTTCGCAGCTTGCCCCCCGCGCGTCGCACGCTCGGCGTCGTCGGGATTTTGGCCGACAAGGATGCCGACATGATCGGCCGACAGCTGGCACCGGTCATCGATGAATGGGTGCTGTGCGCGCTCGATGGGTCGCGCGGTTGCAGCGCGGAGCAACTGCGCCGTCGCTTGCCAGCGCAGTGCCGCAGTGTCGCGCTGGCGCCCGATGTGCCGCACGGTTGTGCGGCCGCTCGCGCGTTGGCAGGCGCGGGCGATCGCATCGTCGTGTTCGGATCTTTCCATGTCGTCGGGCCGGCGCTCGATTGGCTTGGTCTATAATTCGCGCACTTGGATACCGCGCTCACACACCGACTAACCGGTGCCGTCATTCTCGTGCTGCTGGCGGTGCTGCTGCTGCCTGAACTGCTGACGGGCAGCGGTCAGGCTGGTCGCGCCCGAGCCTCCGCCGACGCGGCGAATGGCGCCGCGGCGAACGGGGAGGAGCGCAGCATCCGCATCGATCTCACCGAAGCCGCCGCCACGCCCGCGGCAGCGGCAGCGCCCGAGGCCAACGAACGCGCGCCCGTGGCCTTGCCTGTGCCTCTGCCGCAGAGCGCGCCCGCAGCGGAGTCTGCCGCGCTCCCGCCCGCCGAGGTCGCGCCCGCGCCAGCGCCCGTTGCAGTTGCGCCGGTTCCCGCGGTGGTCGCGCCCGTACCTGCCGACGCCGACTCCGAGCCGCTACGCGACTTCGACAACCAAGCGAGCGCTCGCAACATCGAACGCACCTAGCGCGACAAACAGTTCAAACCCGTCGTCGACGAGATCCAGCGATCAGCCAAACCCCTCTATCGAGTGCGGGTCGGGCCCGAACCTGACCGTGCGTCGGCGAACGCCTTGCGCGCGCGGCTCGAGACAGCCGGGCACAAGGGATCGGTGGTGA
>JBJTAV010000105.1:0-11400 GCA_046091005.1 Gammaproteobacteria bacterium
GCAATCTCCAGCGAACTCTGCGGGTAGCTCGCGAGGTCCAGCACCTGCGCGCGCGCTGGGCTCGCCAGCAAGCCGAGTGCTGTGGCCAGCAAGACGACCAACAGGCCGGGCAGCCGGACCTTCAGTGCAGAGACCTTCAATGCGGATTTGTACGTCATTCAGCAGATCCTGTGTTAACGCTTGTACGCTTGCGACGCGCGGTATCAGCCTATCGGCGGCATCAGCCTACTGTGTATGCGGGCGAACGAGTAGACTCAGGGGTCCAGATCGGGCCACGCCTCGGGACGCTCTCTGCGTGATTCGCAACTACCGTCACACCTTTTTGAAGCAATGGTCGTGGGTGCTGCTCGCCGCCCTGCTGTCGGGCTGCGCGGCCTTGGGGCCCCGGCTCGAGGCGCCCAAGCTCGCCGTCGCCGACGTTGAAATCATCAAAGGCGATTTTTTCGAGCAGCGTTTTCGGGCGCGCATGAAGGTGCAGAACCCCAACGATCGCGAGCTGCGCGTGCGCGGTATCACGTACACCATCGAGCTTGGCGGCGAAGAACTCGGTCGCGGCCTCTCGGGCAGCAGTTTCGTGGTACCGGCGCGCGGCGAAGCCGAGTTCGACATGCTGGTCACGGCCAATCTCGCCGGGACCTTGCTGAAGCTCGTCGAGCGTGCGCGCAAAGAAGGCTCCAGACCGAACGAGCTCGGCTACCGCTTGCGCGGTGAAGTGAAACTCGACAGTGGCCTGCTGCGTACTGTGCCCTTCGATCAAAAAGGCACGTTGCCGCTGCGGTGAGTGCCGTTCTGCGTTGAACGCAGCGCATGAGGACTTCTTTGATGTTTCTTCGACGGGTCATGCTGGTCATCACCGTCATTCTGCTGATCGCAGCGTCCATGGCGATTGGTTGGTACGCCGCCACTTGGCCGATTCAGGCCCGGGGCGCGTGAGATAATCGGGCGATGTCATCCGCCCGCAATCCCATCGTCATCGTCAGTCTTCTGGTCGCTGTCGTCAGCAGCGGCTGGGCGATTTACGCCACTCGTCACGCTGGCAGCCCGGCCGGGGGCATGGGCCCACCCAGTGGCGCGCCGAGCCCGGGTGGAGCGCCAAGCGCCGCGGGGCCGGGGCGTCCTGGCGGCGCGCCTGGAATGCGCAGCGGACGTCCGGGCGGTGGTCCGCCGGGCGGCGGCATGCCGATCTCCGTGGTGTCGCGCGAGGTGTCGCTGCAACCCATTGCGCGCGAACTGCGCGCGCTCGGTACGGCGCGTGCCAACGAGGCGGTGGAGATCACCGCCAAAACCTCGAACATTGTGGCGGCCATTCGCTTCAGCGACGGCGGCGCGGTCGCCAAGGGTGCCGTGCTCGTCGAGCTCGACAGCGCACAAGCGCGGGCTGATCTTGCCGCCGCGCAAGCGGCATTGACCGAGAGCAACAGCCAATATCAACGCGCGATGGAGTTGTTGCCGACGCAATCTTTGTCGAAGTCGCAGTTCGATCAGATCGTGGCCACGCGCGCGGCGAACGCCGCTCGAGTCGATGCCGCCAAAGCTCGCCTCGAAGATACCGTGATCCGCGCGCCTTTCAGCGGGCGGGTCGGTCTGCGCCGCGTGAGTGTCGGCAGCTTGATCAGCCCGGGTACGGTGATCACCACGCTCGATGACACTTCCGTCATCAAAGTCGATTTCGCGATCCCGGAAAATAATTTGACGGCGCTGCGTGCGGGGCTGCCGGTGACGGTGGGGTCCACCGCATATCAGGGCAGGGTGTTCAAAGGACGAGTGACGAGTCTCGACTCGCGCATCGATGCAACGAGCCGGGCGGTGCTGGTGCGCGCCGAGATTCCGAATGGCGATGGCGCACTCAAGCCCGGCATGTTCCTCAATGTCGAGCTGCTGCGCGATCAACGCAATGGCATCGTGATCCCCGAAGAATCATTGGTGCCCGAGCAAAATCGGCAATTCGTCTACGTGGTCGTCGATGGCAACGCGCAGAAGCGTGAAGTGCGCACCGGGCTGCGCCGGCCCGGCAGCGTCGAAATCATTGACGGGCTCGCACAGGGCGAGCGTATCGTGGTCGAGGGCACGGTCAAACTGCGCGAGGGCGGTCCGGTGCGCGATCTCGCAGCGAAGACATGAAGATCTCGGAGATCTCCATTCGGCGACCGGTCTTCGCGACCGTGATTTCGCTGATGCTGCTGATCCTCGGTCTGATGGCGGCCTTGCGGCTGCCGATCCGCGAACTGCCGGATGTGAACCGACCCGTCGTCGGCGTGTCGGTGTTTTATCGCGGCGCGAATGCAGCGGTGATCGAGTCGCGGGTGACGCAGGTGCTCGAGGATGAAATATCGGGCATCGAGGGCGTCGAAAAGCTGACGTCTTCGAGTCTCGACCAGTTCTCGCGCATCAATGTCGAATTTTCTTTGGATCGCGACCTCGATGCCGCCGCCAACGATGTGCGCGAACGCGTCTCTCGTGTGGCCGCCCGCTTGCCGGAAGAGGCCGATGCGCCACAAGTCACCAAAGTCGATGATGCGGCCGAGCCCATCATGTACATCAATTTCTCGAGCGTGGGACGCAACGCGCTCGAGCTCACCGAATACGTCGATCGCTACGTGGTCGATCGACTGGCGGCGGTGCCCGGCGTGGCTTCGATCCGCGCAAGTGGTGGTCGACGCTATGCCATGCGCGTGTGGCTCGATCGCGAGGCCCTCGCTGCTCGGCAGCTGACCGTCACCGACATCGAGACTGCGCTGCGGCGCGAAAATGTCGAATTGCCGGCCGGGCGCGTTGAGTCTACCGAGCGTGAATTCACGCTGCGTACGCGGACCTCGCTCGACACCGAAGAGGACTTCCGCGGGCTGGTCATCGGACGCTCGGCCGATGGTTACCTCGTTCGCCTCGGTGAGGTGGCCGATGTGCGTCTTGCCGCTGAGGACGAACGCTCGCTCGGTCGCGCAAACGAGCTGCCCGGCGTCAGCGTGGGCGTGATCCCGACCTCCAAGGCGAACGTGCTCGAAGTGTCGGAGGCCGCCAAGAAACAGCTTGAGGCCATCAAAGAAACTCTGCCCGAAGATATCTCCGCAGATCTCAACATCGACTTCTCGGTGTTCATCTCCGAGTCGATGAAAAAAGTCGTCACGGTCATGCTCGAGACCTTGCTCATCGTGCTGATCGTGATCTTTGCTTTTTTGGGTACGTTGCGGGCGACCCTGATCCCGACCGTGACCATCCCGGTATCGATACTCGCGGCGGCGCTGGTGATGACCTTGCTCGGCTACTCGATCAACACCCTGACGCTGCTCGGCGCCGTGCTCGCGATTGGGCTCGTGGTCGATGACGCCATCGTCGTGCTCGAGAATATTGCGCGCCGCATCGAAGCCGGCGAGCCGCCGCTGCTGGGTGCAGTGCGGGGTAGCCAAGAGATTTCTTTTGCGGTGATCGCCACGACGCTGGTGCTGATGGCGGTGTTCGTGCCAGTGTCGTACATGTCAGGCACGCTCGGGCGATTGTTCGGTGAGTTCGGGGTCACGGTGGCTGCGGCGGTCGGTTTTTCGGCGGTGGTTGCGCTTACCCTGACACCGATGATGGCCTCCAAGCTTTTCGCGGGCGGCATCCACCGTGGCCGACTCGCGCAATCCATCGATCGAAGATTTCAGGTTCTCACTGAGATCTATGAGGCGAGTCTGCGACGGGTGATGAGTACAAGCGGACCGCGCAAAGTCGTGATCGCTGCAGCCGCATTGACCACGCTCGTGATAGCGCTCACGGTATTTGGCAAGCCCGTGCCCTGGTTCAAGTTGCCGCAGGAATTCGCGCCGCTCGAAGATCGGGCCATGATGCCGGTCATGGTCAGCGCGCCCGAGGGCTCGAGTCTTGCGCATCTCGATCGATACGTGCGACAGGTCGAAGCCGTGATGATGGATGAAGTCCGCGCCGGCAATGGGCGTCGCGTCATCGTGCGTTCGGGGTCCTTCGGTGCGCAGGGCGATGTCAACAACGCCACCCTGTTTCTGCCGATGACGCTCTGGGACGAACGCGAGGACAATTCGCAGCAAGTCGCGCAGCGGGTGCGCATGCGCACGGCGGGCATCACCGGCGTGCGCATCCTCGTGATGACGCCGCCATCGCTCGGCATGCGCGGTGGCGGTCGACCTTTGCAGGTGGTTCTGGGTGGTGGTGACTACGGTGAGCTCGCCAGCTGGCGCGACAAAGTCGTCGAGCGCATACAGCGCGAGAACCCGCGCATCATCGGGCTCGATTCCGATTACCAGGAGCGCAAGCCGCAGCTGCAGGTGCGCATCGATCGTAACCGCGCCGCCGATCTCGGCGTTTCTTTGCAAGATGTGGGTCGTACGCTCGAGTCGATGCTGGGCTCGCGCGTGGTGACCAACTTTTTGCGCGCCGGGGAAGAGTACAACGTCATCCTGCAGGCGCGTGAAGAAGATCGTGCGACCGTCGATGATCTCGGTAATCTCTACGTACGCTCGAGTCGCAGCGGCGAGATGGTGCCGCTTGCCGCGCTCGTCACCGTCGAGGAATCTGCCGGGCCGAGCTCGCTGCGGCGTTTCGATCGACTGCGTGCCATCACCTTGAGCGCAAATCTTGCGCCGGGCTATGCGCTCGGCGAGGCCCTCGATTACGTCGAGCAGGTGATCCGTGAAGAAATCCCCTCCGGTGTACAAGTGAGCTTCGATGGGGAATCGAGGGAGTTCAAGCAGGCCGGTGGCGGCATCTGGATCACCTTCGCGTTTGCGCTGTTGATCGTCTATCTGGTGCTGGCTGCGCAATTCGAAAGTTTCGTGCATCCGCTGATTATTTTGGCCACGGTACCGCTCGCGATCACGGGCGCCTTGTTCGGCTTGTGGCTGTTCAATTCTTCGATCAACGTCTTCAGTCAGATCGGCGGCATCATGCTGGTGGGCATCGCCTGTAAAAACGGCATCCTGATCGTCGAGTTCGCGAATCAGCTTCGAGATCGCGGCATCGAGTTCGTCGAGGCGGTGATCGAGGCGGCCTCGATACGCCTGCGTCCGGTGCTCATGACCAGTCTCTGCACGGCTTTCGGTGCGGTGCCGCTCATGACCGCGACGGGGGCTGGCGCCGAGAGTCGTCAGTCGATCGGCGCCGCCGTATTCTTTGGTACGGTGTTATCGTTGGCGCTCACGCTTTATGTGGTACCGGCGCTCTACGCCTTGATCGCGCGCAATACCAAATCGCCTCATCACGTGAGTGATTTGCTGGATCGTTTGTCGGGCGCCGCCAGTGCGCCCGCTGATCGACAGTCGACCTGATAGTTGCATTACAACCGACAATCCAAAGGAGAAAAAAATGTCTACAGCACTCTGGATCCTTCTGGTCACGATGCTCATGCCGATCATTTGCGGCGGAATTTCCAAGGTGGGCGGCGGAAGCGATCGTTACGACAATGCGAATCCGCGCGATTGGCTGGCACGACGTACCGGCTATCAGGCGCGCGCCAATGCGGCGCAAGCGAATTCATGGGAGGCGTTGGCCACTTATACCGCGGCGTTAGTGGCGGCCTATGCCGGTAACGTGAACGGCGAAAGTCTGGCGCTGATCGCCAGCATCTTTTTGGCTGCACGTGTCGCTTACCTCGCCTGCTATCTCGCCAATCTCGCCACGCTGCGCTCGCTGACTTGGTTGGTGGGTTTCGGCAGCTGCGTCTGTCTGATCGTGATGGGGGCGCAGCGCGTCGCCTGATGGATGCCCTTTGATGGACATGGAAGTCAAGCGGACGTCGAGCACGTTCCGCAAGCTGCAGGCGCATTTGCGCGGGCTCGTCGGCAAGGCGATCGAGGACTACGCCATGATCGCCGAGGGCGACAAGGTCATGGTGTGTCTGTCGGGCGGCAAAGATTCCTACACGCTGCTCGATATTCTCATGTCGCTGCAGCGCAGTGCGCCGGTGCGCTTCGAGCTTGTGGCCGTGAATCTCGACCAAAAGCAACCGGGCTTCCCCGAGCATGTATTGCCGGAATATTTGACCGAGATCGGTGTGCCGTTTCATGTGATCGAGCAAGACACCTACTCGGTGGTCAAGCGCGTGATTCCGGAAGGCAAGACCATGTGCGGGCTCTGTTCGCGCATGCGACGCGGCGCGCTCTATCGCTGGGCGGGAGAGAACGGCGTCACCAAGGTCGCTCTCGGGCACCACCGCGACGACATCGTCGAGACGCTGTTCCTGAACATGTTCTTCGGGGGGCGCTTGAAAGCGATGCCGCCCAAGCTGCGTTCCGAAGATGGCCGACACATCGTGATTCGTCCGCTGGCCTACGTGCCCGAGCGGGAAATCGAGCGCTACGCGCGAGCGCGCGACTTTCCCATCATCCCCTGCAAGCTTTGCGGCTCGCAGGAGAACGCCCAGCGGCGCATGATCAAAAAAATGCTGCAGGATTGGGAAAAAGACTACCCCGGTCGTACCGAATCCATTTTCTCGGCGATTCGCAGCGTTGAAGCGGGGCACCTCGCTGATCCTGCGCTGTTCGACTTTGCCGCACTCGCCGCTGAACGCCATGACGCCGGATGACGGCAGTGGTGGCGTTGATGACGCGGTGCTAGCCACGGTCGCCCGGCTGCGCAGCCGCTTCCGCGGTGCCTTGCTGGGACTTGCGATCGGTGACGCGCTGGCGGCGCCGGCGCAATACGCGCGTTCGGGCAGTTTTCCGCCCGTCAAAGATCTGCTCGGCGGTGGGCCCTATGATTTGCCGGCGGGCGCGTGGACCGATGACACCGCCCTCGCGCTATTGCTCGCGCGCAGTTTGCTGACCTCGCAAGGCTGCCATGCGGCCGATCAACTCGAGTGGTATCGCCGCTGGCAGCGGAACGGCGCGGGCTCGGCGACGGGCGAGTGTCTCGGGATTACCGCAAGCGTGAGTCGAGCGCTCGTCGACGGAGCGCCTGCCAAAGATTTGGCTGATGGTGCCGACGCGCTGGTGCGCGTGGCACCGCTTGCGATCTGGCACTACGCCTCGGCAGATTCTTTATTTGATGATCTGCCCATCATGCTTGGCGTCACGAGCCATGCGCCCGAAACGCTGGCGGCCACGCGTGAGTTTGCCGCGCTGATGCATCGCGCCCTGCGCGGGCTGCCACTCGTGGCCACCGGCTCGATGAGCGAACTGACGGCTGGTCCGTGCGCTGCGGCGCGAGCGCTGGCGATGGCACGCGACGCTGTCGAGGGTGCGCAAAACTGGAAGGACGCCGTGCTGATGGCCATCAATGCCGGGGGTGATGCCGACGTGCACGGCGCTGCCGCCGGGCAATTGGCGGGTGCAGTGTTCGGTATCGAGTCGATTCCCGCGCCCTGGTTGGCGATACTGGTCGGGCGAGAGCAGATCGAATCTTTGGCTGATGAACTCCTCACCGAGGTACTGGTGAGGCTGGGCGATGCCACCTAAGCACGCGAAAACCGCATGAGACGCCGCAAATCACCGCAGTGGGCGCGCTACTCCGACGCCGAGTTACTGCGGCTGCGGTTTCGCGATTTGCATCTGGGACTGCCGCGGCGGGCGGTGCTGCAGCGGGCGATCCGCCGATTGCGTGGCGAACTTGAAGCGCGCGGCATTTTGCTCGAACCCCATTTCTGGTTTTCGGATGAATGGTTCTCGCCTGACGGCATACCCGGCGTTGCGATCCCCTTTTATTTGGCGCACCCGCGACTCGAGCGGCTCGAACGGCGCATGTCACGCAGCGTCGAGGGCGGCAATGCGACCGGGCTGATGCAAATTTTGCGGCACGAAGCCGGTCATGTCGTCGACACAGCCTTCCGGTTGCGTCGTCGAAAACTTTGGCGGCAGCACTTCGGTTCGCCGACCGAGAAATATCCTGAGCAATACGCAGCCGACCCTTCGAACCGCGCTCATGTGCGCCATCTTGATGGCTGGTACGCGCAGGCGCATCCCGCCGAAGATTTTGCAGAAACGTTTGCAGTGTGGTTGTCGCCGCGCTCTGCCTGGCGTCGCCGCTACACCGACACGCCGGCGCTCGCCAAACTTGAAGCGATGGACAGTTTGATGCGCGAAGTGCGCGGCTCGCGCCCCGCGGTACGTTCGGCGTACCGCATCGAGCCGGTGGCAACCAACGACCTGACACTACGCGAGCATTATCGCCGCGGACTGCTACGCCGGATGAGCTGCGACTTTTCGATGATCGATGCGGCACTCAAGCCCGGGTTCGCGCCGCTGAGTCGTAAAAGTCGTCGGCCGACGCGATACGTGCGCGCAGAAACCTGTCTGCGACAAGCGCGCGATACGCTGGTACGCCATGCGATAGCGCAGACCTCGATCGACGAGTATGGTGCGCGCCAGCTCCTGCAGCTGGCGATCGAGCGCTGTCGCGAACGCCGGCTGTGGATGCGCGGCGCAGAGCGCGTGCGGCAAAGAAATGCAGAGGCGATGATCCGGCGGCTGGCGCGTGCCGGGCTGCGCGGGCAGAGAGTTCGATTCACGCTATGAAGTCACGCAAGTCATGAAGTCCCTGAAAGTTTTGGTGGTGGTCCACGAGACCTTGGTACCGCCTGACAGCGTCACCGGGCACACTGACCAGCAGATCGATGAATGGCGTACCGAGTACGATGTCATCCGCACGCTGCGACGGGTCGGTCACGAAGTTCGGGTTCTGGGCGTGCTCGACAGCCTGACGGGCTTGCGCACCGCCATCACCGACTGGAAGCCGGACATCGTTTTCAATCTGCTCGAAGAATTCAACGGCATCGTCACCTACGATCAGCATGTCGTGGCCTTCCTCGAGTTGATGCAGCAGCCCTACACCGGCTGCAATCCGCGCGGTCTCTTGCTGTCGCGCGACAAACCGCTCTCGAAGCAGTTGCTTGCCTGGCATCGCATTCCGACGCCGCACTTCGCGCTATTGCCCAAAGGACGAAAGTTTCGTGCGCCAAGGCAAATGCGCTATCCGCTGTTCGTCAAATCGGCTACCGAGGATGCCTCGCTCGGCATCTCGCAGGCGTCGGTGGTCGAGACTCCGCAGCAGTTGCAGGATCGCGTGGCCTTCATTCACGAACAGGTGGGTACCGACGCGTTGGTCGAAGAATACATTGCCGGCCGCGAGGTCTATGTCGGCGTGATCGGCAACGAGCGGCTCACTCGACTACCCGTTTGGGAATTGCAGTTCGGCACCATGGGCGACAATCAAGCGACCATCGCCACCCGCAAAGTGAAATGGGACCGCAAATATCAGGCGCGGCACGGCATCATCCGCGCAGCCGCACAAGATCTGTCACCGACTGTCGTCGGCAAACTCGACCGCATGGCGCGGCGCATTTACAACGCACTCGGGCTCTCGGGCTATGCGCGCATGGATTTTCGTGTGCGCGATGACGGCGAGGTCTTCGTGCTCGAGGCAAACGCCAACCCTTGCCTCGCCGAAGCCGAAGATTTCTCGCAGTCCGCGCTCGGCGCCGGGATCGGTTATGAGGACCTGCTCAACCGCCTCATCGCACTCGGCCTTGCCTACAAGGCGGAGTGGCGTGTCGGTTACAGCTAGCCGGCAGCGGCGCTGCCGGCTAGCAAAGGACCGCTCAGCGAGGTGCCTATTTGAGGTGCTTCGCCAACCACCCGAGCACTTCCTCGTGCCATTGCACGTTGTTCGCGGGCTTGAGGATCCAGTGGTTCTCGTCCGGATAAAACACTAGCCGACTCTCGACACCCTGCCGCTGCAGCGCCGTGAAGGTGGCAAGACCTTGCGAATAAGGCACGCGATAGTCGAGCGCGCCATGGGTCACGAGCATCGGCGTTTTCCATTTGGTGACGTAATCGGCCGGATTGAATTTCTCGTGGATTTTCGGCGTGAGGTAATACGGCCCGCCGTTCTCCCATTCGGTGAACCAGAGCTCTTCGGTCGTGTAGTACATGGTCCGCTGGTCAAAGATTCCGGCGTGATTGACGATGCACTTGAAGCGGTCGGGCCAGTTGCCGGCGATCCAGTTCTGCATGAAGCCGCCATAAGAGGCTCCGAGTGAGCAGGCGCGTGAGCCGTCGAGCCAGTCATATTTGGCGAGTGCGGCATCGAGTCCTTTTTGCAGATCGATCAGCGGCTTGCCACCCCAGTCCTGACTGATCGAGTCCGTGAACGCCTGGCCATAGCCCGGCGAGCCGTGAAAGTCGATGAATACCACGCCATAGCCCGCGCCCGCATAGACCTGGGCATTCCAGCGCCAGGACCACTGGTTGGCGAAGCTCACTTGCGGGCCGCCATGCACGATGAAGGCGAGCGGATATCTTTGACCGGGCTTGAAACCCTGCGGCTTCATCACGTAGCCGTAGACTTTTTGATCATTGGCGCCGGCAAACGAGAACTGCTCGAACTCGGCGAGTTGCCGATCAGCGAGCCGCTCGGCATTGACCGTCGTCAGCCGAGCGCGCTTGCCGCCTGCCGCAAGGTAAAGATCGGGTGGTGAGCCGAGCGAGGCCCAAGCCATGACCACACCGCGTGGGCCGGCCGAGATCCCCTGCACCTGCCCATCGCCCACCAGCGTTGTGCGCGCACCGGTGGTGGGGTCGATTTCGAACAGCGCTGTCTGCCCGATGTCATCGGCGATGCCGAGCAGGCGCTTGCGATCTTGCGTGGTCGCGAGCGTCGTGACCGAGCGATCCCAGTCCTGCAGCAGGGTACGAACTCGGCCGTCTTTGGCGCTCTGAACTTTGACCGCGTACCGATCGGCCTCGAAACCCGGGCGCGACATGGCGAGCCAGGCCAGATCGCCATTGGCGAGGAATACGGGCTGCGCATCCCAGGCCGGGTTGTCGGCGGTGAGATTGCGCGGTTCGCCCGAACCATCGGCGGCGACCTCATAAAGATCGAAGTTGGTCGACCACGATTCGCCGCGATCAGCGAGCCGTGCGCTGAAGACGAGGCGCGCACCGTCTGCGCTGAAAGCGTAATCCTCATCACCCCCGAAGGGCTTTGAGGGCACGTGGCCGCGCACCTTGCCCGACACCTTCACGGGTACACCGACTTTCAGATCTTTGTCGAGGCTTACCGTGAAGAGCGTGGAGAGCGTGCCGTCGCTCCAGGTGTCCCAATGACGAACGAAAAGTTGGTCATGGGTTTTGCCACTGGCTTTTTTCTTTGACTGCGCGGCCTGACGGTCGGTCGTGCACTTGAGGTCCGCGCAATCCGCGAAGACTTCCATCGACACCGCAAGCCGGTCGCCTTTGGGCGATACCTCGAATGAGCCGACATCGAGCGGCAGGCTCGTCACCTGCTGCGCCTCGCCCCCTGCAAGACTGATATGCCAGACCTGCGAGGAGCCGCCACGGCTCGAGAGAAAGAAAATCCCCGAACCGTCGGCTGCCCAGCGCGGGCTGCTGTCCGCGGCGGGATGCTGCGTGAGGCGTCGCGAAGACGGGGTGCCCTTGCCGTCGGCAAGGTCGAGCA
>JBJTAV010000106.1:0-12018 GCA_046091005.1 Gammaproteobacteria bacterium
GAGAAACAGCACCAGCCCGAGCGCGAACGCCGCCAGCGTCTTGGGGCTATCGAATTCCTGGTCACCGACCAACAAGGTCACGATCTGCACCGTGACGGTGGTCACCGCCTCGAGCGGATTGGCGGTGAGATTGGCGGCAAGGCCCGCGGCCATCACCACGATCATCGTTTCGCCGATGGCCCGCGAGATCGCGAGCAGCACGCCGCCCACGATGCCGGGCAGTGCCGCACGCAGCACCACCTGACGGATGGTCTCGGAGCGAGTTGCGCCTAACGCATAAGCGCCGTCACGCAAACTTTGCGGGACGGCGGTGATCATGTCGTCCGAAAGCGATGACACGAAGGGGATGATCATGATGCCCATGACGAGCCCCGCGGCGAGTGCGCTCTCGCCCGCGACCGGTAGCCCGAAGGCCTCGCCCGCCACACGCAGCGCTGGGCCGACCGTCGTCACCGCAAAGAATCCGTACACCACCGTCGGCACGCCCGCGAGCACCTCGAGTAAGGGCTTGACGACCTTGCGTACTTTGAGCGGCGCGTACTCGGCCAAATAAATCGCCGAGAAGAGCCCAATGGGTACCGCCACGATCATGGCGATGAACGAGATCAACAGCGTACCTGCGAACAACGGCACGGCACCGAAGGCGCCCGACGAGCCCACCTGATCGGCGCGAATCGCCATCTGCGGGCTCCAGTTGGTGCCGAACACGAACTCGGTGATGGGTACGATATTGAAAAATCGCGTGGCTTCGAAAACGATCGAGAGCACGATGCCGATCGTGGTCAGCACCGCGACCGCCGAGCAGGCGAAGAGCGCCCACTCGATGACGCGCTCATAGGCATTGCGCGCCCGCAGGTCCGGGCGAATACGTGCGCGCACCACGAGCAACCCCGCAATCCCGACGGCAAAAGTCACGACGGTCAATGCCAGTTGGGCGATGCGTTGCAGCTTGAGATATTCGGCTGCTGCAACGCGGGTTGATTCGGCGACCATCTCGGCAGGCACGTTGCCCGCCACCACGTTGCGCAAATCATTGAGCATCAGCGCCAGCGCCTGCGCGGACTGCGCCATCGCATTCGCAGGCAGATCGGCCAGCACCAACTGCGTGATCACGACATCCTGCAGCGAGATCCACAACGCGAACACGACGAGCGCGGGCAGACCGCACCAGATCGCCGTGAGCAAGCCGTAGTGTCCGGGGAGCGAGTGCAGGTCGCGGACGCCGCGCAAGCCGCCCACTACCGCAATGGCGCGCGCTTTGCCGAGCTGAAAAGCCAGCACCGACAACGCCAGAAGCAGCACGAACAAAAGCGAAGAACTCATGAAGACGGGGGACCTTGGAGGGCTCTCGGACCCGAGGGGCGGCGTATTTTAGCCACATCCCATGTCGCGGCCACGTCCGTCATCCAAATTTCATGATCGGACCCCACCCGGGGGGGCGATGCAGGCCCGTGACGGGCCTGCCGCCAATCAACCCGCCGCCAATCAATAAGTAAAGTTGAAATCGACCTGCAGGCGCTGGTAGTCCCGATCGAAAACATTGCGCGTCGTAGGCAGCGTCACGGCGGTGGCCACATCGCGATTGGTTTCGTTGAGCATGTAGGTCACGTTGAAGCGACCGTTGCGCGAGAACTGCCAAGCCGCACGCAGCGCGCTGCCGCCCCCGTCGGTATTGCCCGCGGCGAAGTCCGAGTCGATCCACTGGGCGAAGAGCGCGTCCTTCTCGATCAACTGATAGAGATAGCCGAACTCCCATGAACCCGGAATCGTCGCGTTCGCCCGGCCGTAGTTGAAGCCGATGGCATAAGCCGTATCGAGCCCGCGCGGAATGGTGGTCGCCGAGCTTGTCGTCGTGATCGAATAATCGGCCGCAGTATTTTTGGCCACGTTGGCGTACAGCAGCAGCGGCTGTTCGCCGATGTTGAACTGATATTCGCCGAGCAACTCGATGACGTTGTAATCATTGGCGAGACAGCTGCCCCCGGTCGTCACCGCACGGCGACAAATCGCGGCGTTGGTCGTCGTCGAATTTCCATAGCTACCAAGACCCGCCGAGCTCGCGCTCGCGCTCTGAAACGGGTTGTAGCCGCGCACGGCCGTGTGGTCGTAGTAGGCGCCGGCGATCAACACCCGGCTACCATCACTGCGCAGCCAGCGCCAACCCATCTGCGCGCCCACCATCCCGGAGTCGGCAGCCGTCGCCCGCTCGGCAAATTGTGCGAGAAACACGCTGCCGAAAAATCCGTTCGCTGCCTGCTGCCAGTTGGCCGCCACGCCTTCCGGATTGATATCGTTATCAAAGAAATAGCTCGAGGTGCGCGCCTGGGGATAACGCATTTTGCCGGCCGTGAACTTCCACTGGTCGGTCGGCGCCCACTCGACATAAGCGGTATCCACGTCGAGCGGTTTGCGCGAATTGGCATCACTGAACGACTGATTCGATGAGCGCGCGTCCGCGCCCTCGGTCGTCGTGAGCTGCAGCTCCACCCGCGTGGTGTCGTTGACGCGCGCGAAAGCGCCGACACGCAGACGAAAACGGTTGCGGTTGCGATCGGTCAGTGTCGCTTGCTGATCGATATTCTCGTTACGCACCCGCAGATCGCCCTTCCACACCCAACGACCCAGCCAACCCGAACTCGCACCCTCGCCCACGGTGCGCGCGAGGTTATCCGAGGTGCGATCGATGGAATCCTGCAACTCGGTGGTGGTTGCCGCCTGCGCGGTCTGCGCAGCCTCGAGCGCCGCGAGCCGCTCCTGCAACATCGCAAGCTGCGCCTTGAGCTGCTCGAGCTCGCTTGGCGTGCTCGTCTGGGCGTTCGCGAGGCAAGCCGCCCCCGTGGCCACCGCGAGAATCGCGGCAGCGGTGATTTTCCGAGTTGTCATGAGGAAACCCTCTTTTGGGTGTAGCGCCTGAAACTTATGGGGCGAAATTTTTGAGCGATTTCACATCCGCTCGCGTTTTCGCCAAATCCGACTTCGGCTGCGGCACGAGTCCACGATCGGCAAGATAACCTTCTTCGCCGAGCGCCTTGTCGCTCACGTATTCATTGACGAATTCCTGCAAGCCGGGAATCACGCCGATGTGCGCCTTCTTGACGTAGATGAAGAGCGGCCGCGACGCCGGGTATTTGCCCGAAGCAATCGTCTCGAACGTGGGCTCTACGCCCTCGATCTTCGAGCCGCGCAGCTTGTCGAGGTTCTCTTCGAGAAAGCTGAACCCAAAGATTCCAACCGCGTTCGGATTCGCCTCGAGTTTCTGCACGATCAGGTTATCGTTCTCGCCCGCTTCGACGAAGGCGCCGTCCTCGCGCATCGTGTGACAGACGCGCTTGAAGCGCTTTTCATCCTGACCGCGCAGCGTGTTGAGCCACGGGTAGGTACGGCAGCCGGCTTCCATGTACAGCTCGTGGAAGGAATCGCGCGTGCCCGAGGTCGGCGGCGGCCCGAGCACCTCGATCTTGGTATTGGGCAGCGATTTGTCGATCTCGCTCCAGCGCGTATACGGGTTCGCAATCAGCACCGCAGGATTCGCCGGATCTGGGATCTGCTTGGCAAGCGCGAGATAAACCTGCTTGCGCGTGAGATCGAGCTTCGGGCCTCGCTTGTTTTCGGAAATCGTCAGGCCGTCATAGCCCACACGCACTTCGAGAATCGCATTGACGCCATTCTTTTTGCAGGTGTCGAACTCCGAGGCATTCATCCGCCGCGAGGCATTGACGATGTCGGCATGCTGCGGGCCCACGCCGTTGCAGAACAGCTTGATGCCGCCGCCCGTGCCGGTGCTCTCGACCTTCGGGGTCTTGAAGCGACCCTGACGACCGAACTGCTCGGCCACGGTGGTCGTGAAGGGGTACACCGTCGATGAGCCGACGACATTGATGAAGTCGCGGGCAGCCTGGGCCGGCACGATCGGGGCCAGGGTCGCTGAAACCGCGGTGGCAGCCAGCAAAAACAGCGTCTTTTTCAACACGATGAAACCTCCATGACAGTGGGCGGCAAGATATGACAGTTCTGTTTCAGAAATATTTCATGCACGAACAAGCTGGCGGGTCTGTGCGGCGGCTTGCATCCCGGGGTCCTCGCCTCTATAAGGTCGGCCCATGTCGGCAACCCTCGAACTGACCCAAGACCTGATGGCCCGCAACTCGGTGACCCCGGCCGACGCCGGCTGTCAGGAGGTCATGGGCAAGCGGCTCGAGGCCTTGGGTTTCACCGTCGAAACCCTGCGTTACGGCAATGTCGAAAACTTTTGGGCAGTCCGCCGTGGCGAGGGCCCGCTGCTCTGCTTTGCAGGTCATACCGATGTCGTGCCGACCGGCCCGCTCGAAGAATGGCGCAGCAACCCCTTCGTGCCGACCATCCGTGATGGCGTGCTCTACGGGCGTGGGGCCGCCGATATGAAAAGCGGTCTTGCCGCCATGATCACCGCCACCGAAGAATTCGTGCGAGCCCACCCGCAGCACCGCGGGACGATCGCCTTTTTGATCACCAGCGACGAAGAAGGTCCCTCGGTCGATGGCACCAAGCGCGTCGTCGAAACCCTGAACGCCCGCGGTGAAACCATCGACTATTGCGTCGTCGGTGAACCCTCGAGCGAAAATGCCGTGGGGGACACCATCAAAATTGGTCGTCGCGGTTCGCTCTCGGGCCGCCTCACCGTGCACGGGGTGCAGGGGCATGTGGCCTACCCTCATCAGGCTGAAAACCCGGTGCACACGCTCGCGCCGGCACTCGCCGAACTCACGGCGCGCAGCTGGGACGCAGGTAACGACTATTTTCAGCCCACGAGCTTTCAGATTTCGAACCTCAACGCAGGAACGGGCGCACCCAACGTCATCCCCGGCGAACTCAAAGCCCGCTTCAACTTGCGCTACTCGCCGGTGCAAACCGTAGACGATCTCAAACAAGTCGTCGAAGACATCCTGCAAAAACATGGTGTTCGCTACACGCTCGAGTGGTACGTCTCGGGCGAGCCTTTCTACACACCACCCGGCGCGCTCTCGCAGGCGGCTGCCGAGGCTGTCAAAGAAATTACCGGTGTTGCGCCCAAACTCTCGACCGGTGGCGGCACCTCCGATGGCCGCTTCATCGCCCCGATGGGCGCGCAGGTGATCGAACTCGGCGTCACCAACACCACCATTCACAAGGTCAACGAAGGCATTCGCGTCGAAGAAATCGACTTGTTGCACCGGATGTACACGGGTCTGCTGACTCGTCTGCTCGCCTGACGAGGCGGGCTTCACCAGAACAGGGCTTGACTCGCGGCCGCGACGAGCGCGCCGAGGGCGGCGCCCGCCAAAACATCGGTCGGGTAATGCAGGCCAAGCACCACTCGCGATGCCGCCACCAGTAGCGCGAAGGGTACGAGGATGATCGCAAGCGCAGGCACATGATGAATCGCGATCGCGGTGAACAGCACCGCATGCAGCGTGTGGCCAGAGGGGAAACTGTAGCGATCGAGGGGCGGCATCGCACACTCGATCCCGATCAGCCCGATGAACGGCCGCTCGCGCACCAGCTTTTTCTTGAGGACTTTATAGAGCGCAAGCCCGAAAGCCCCCGCGGCCAGCATCTGTGCAGACACCCAAAGGCCATGCTCGAGGCGATCAAGCCCCAAGAAAAGCGGCATTGATGCCATCAACACATACCAAAAAGCGCCATCACCCAAGCGGCTGACGCCGCGAAACACACTACGCACCGTGCGGCGGCGGCAAGCGGAATTGGCGTAAGCGCAAATTCGCTGCTCAGCCTGATCGACACGAACGAAGATCGTCACGTCGTCACCTCGTCGCGCGCAGCTGAAGCCGCGCGCTGCGACAACTCGACATCGTCGGCTTCGATCACCTTTTCATAGAAGCGCAACAGACGCTCGGCGAGTTGCCGCGCCGACCAACGCTGCGCATCCTCGCGCGCCAACGCCGACAGCGTCGCACGGCGCGCGGGGTCGCGCAGTACGCTCGCCACCCCTGCAGCGAAGGCCTCGATTTCTTCGGGGACCACGACCGCACCCTTGACGCCCGCCAGCACATCGGCCGTGCCCATCACGGCAGTCGAGACCACCGGCGTGCTCTGCGCCATGGCCTCGAGGAGCACGAGACCCTGAGTCTCGGTACGTGAGGCAAACACGAAGGCATCGGCGGCGCGGTAGCAATCGAGGAGCGAGGTCTTGCGATCGAGATAGCCGACAAAATGCACGTGGTCACTGAGGCTGTTCTCTCGTACGAGATCACGCAAGTGCTGCTGTGCCGGACCCTCGCCGGCAATCACCAGCAGCACGTCTGAAACCTGCGCACGCAGTGCCGGCAGCATGCGCAGCAAAAAGTCGATGTTCTTTTCGTGCGCGACACGACCGACGAAGAGCGCAACCGGACGCCCGGGTGCGATGCCCTGCTGCGCCCGAAACCGCTCGCCGTCACCCGAGGAAAAACAACTTTCGGGCAAACCCGTGGGCAACACCTCGATCGGTGTTCGTACGCCGTAAGCGCGCAACGCGTCGGCCATTTGTCGCGACGGCGAAATCACCGCCTGCACATCGTGGCACTGCGCCACGGTCACCCGACGCGCAATCGCTTTCGTGATCACCGCCGGCAGCGCCGGCACGTAGTGATGAAGGTAGTGCTCAAAATAAGTATGGTAGGTCTCGACCAGTGGCACACCAAGCCGACGCGCAATACGCCGTCCCAGGTAGTGGGCGAGAAACGGCGTTTGCACATGCACGATGTCGAAATCCTCGGCGCGCAGGGCCGCGGACCATTTGCCAAGTTCACGCCAAGACATCAGCCGATCTTCCGGATCGAGCGGTACGGCGCGCGAGTCGATGCGCACGATGTCGCCATCATCCTGCAGAACGGCGGTCTGTCCTGGCGAGGCCGTTGCGTAACGCGGCGCGAGCAAAGTGACCTTCGCGCCCAGCGCCTGCAGATCCGCTCGAAATGTTTGAATGGAGGTCGACACCCCGTTCACGCGGGGAAAGTAGACGTCCGAGAGCATGAGGACGCGCATGCCGATCACGGTCGATCCGTCCTGTGACAAACAGGTGACATGCGGGAAGGTTGCGCGCGGCGTATTACAGCGCGATGAACGAAAAATGAACTTATTGAGACGGTGTGTGCGCTACCACACGCACACGCAAGTTCACGATTGCCGCCCACGTCGCGAGCGCGATCACCGACATCAACACCCACATCGGCATCGACAGCCCGAGCAAGGCCCAGTCGATCTTTTGACACTCACCCGCACCGAAAAGCACTTTTTTGATCACCGTCGCGAGCGGGAAGACATCGAGCATGTAATCGAGGCTTGCGCCGCAGGCCGGCACCGAGCCGAACGGCAAACTTTGAATGTAGACGTGTCGAGCGGCCACATATCCCGGAAACGCCGCAGCCAGCAACAGCAGCACGCCATAGGTGCGCGCACCCCGTGCTGTGCTCGGCCGGTGCAAGGCCGCGATCAGGAACACTGCGCCAAGCAGCACCACGCCGACGCGCTGAAACATGCAGAGCGGACAGGGCTCGAAGCCGAGCACACGCTCGGCGTAAATCGCGTAGGCCACCATTAGCGCACAGGCCAACGCCCCCGCGAGGTTACCGACCCTGCGGTCTTGCCACAGCCGCGAAATCTTTGTGCTCAAGCCTGACCGCCGCGCTTGCGAAGTTCGGTTTCGACATCCTCGAGGCGAACGTGGCGTACGTCCTTGCCGTGCACCATGAAGATGACGTACTCGCAGATATTTTTGGCGTGATCACCAATGCGCTCGAGCGCGCGCACCACCCACATGACATCGATGACGCGGCGGATCGCCCGCGGATCTTCCATCATGAAGGTGATCGACTGTCGCTGGATGGCTTCGTACTCTTCGTCGACCAGTCGATCCTGCCGGGCGACGCGCAGCGCGGCCTCCGGGTCCATGCGCGCGAAGGCGTCGAGCGAGTCATGGACCATGTTTTGCACGACACGGCCGAGGTGCTTCACTTCCCGGTACTTGTCGGCCGGGCGCTCCTGCGCCGCGAGCCGCGAGGCGATATAGCCGATTTTTTCGCACTCATCACCCATGCGCTCGAGATCGGTAATGGCCTTGATAATGGCGACGATGAGCCGCAGGTCACTCGCCGCTGGCGCGCGCGTGGCGAGGATGCGCGAGCACTCCTCATCGATCGAGACTTCCATTTTATTGACCTGGAAGTCGTCACGGGCCACCGCCTCACCCAAACTGCTGTCGCCCTCGACCAGAGCAGAGACCGCCTTGGCGAGCTGCTGCTCGACAAAACCGCCCATATTGAGCACCTGAGCGCGGACGCGCTCGAGGTCCTCGTTGAAGCGACGCGAAATATGCTGCGAAAGATCTGCTGTTTCCACGGTTCGGAACCCCCGAAGTCAGTGTGACGCCTGCGCCGCGCAAGCGATGTGGCGATCAAGCCTCTTCGATCACGCCTCTTGGGAAGGAGAATAGCGAGTGTCGGCAGGCAATGCGACCGGTTCGATCACCAAACGCAGATGCGGGAAATGGCAGCTGAACGTGCTGCCGCGGCCCTCGACACTTTCGATTTTCAATTCGCCGCCGTGACGCTGCAGCACGTGGCGCACGATCGCAAGCCCGAGCCCGGAGCCACCCGTGTCGCGCGCGCGGCCTGGATCGACGCGATAAAACCGCTCCGTGAGTCGCGGCAAATGTTCGGCTGCAATGCCGGGGCCACTGTCTGTTACCGCAAAGTGCCCGCCGTCGCTGTCGGTCCACCAACGCAGCGCAATCGTGCCACCTGCAGGCGTGTACTTGGCCGCGTTATCGACGAGGTTCCAGAACGCCGAGTGGATCAGGCCCGGGTCACCCATCAGACCATCCGGCGACTCGATGTTCACGGTCACCGTGTGCCGCGTTCCGTCACGCGTCACCAGATCTTTGCGCAGCACCGCGAGTAGCGCCGCCACATCAATCGGTTGCCCAAGGACCTGTTCATCGTTCGCCTCGAGACGCGAGAGTTCGAGCAGATCCGCAACAATCGCCGTCATGCGCTCGGATTGTCTGCGCATCTCGAGGATGGGCATGCGCAGGTCAGCCGGCAGATCGCCATCAAGCGCCAAAGTTTCGAGATAGCCCGCGATGACGGTGAGCGGGGAGCGGAGCTCGTGCGAGGCGTTGGCCACGAAATCTTTGCGCATGGTTTCGAGCTGCTCTTGGCGGGTCACATCGCGCACCAGCAAAAAGAGCTGCCCTTCGCCGTAGGGCATCGCCTGAAACTCGAGGCAGGTCGGCTCACCGATCCGCGGTCGTACCCGCAGGCTGCTGCCGAAATTGCCTCTCTCCAGATAACTCGCGAACTCCGGCACGCGGACGAGGCTCGCCACGGCAATCCCGTAATCGGTCTTGCGTTTAAGCCCCAATAGCTCGGCTGCCTTGCGATTGAACCAAAGAATTTCGCGAGCGGCATTGAGCGCGACGACACCATCGGGCATTGAAGCGGTCGAACGTCGGAGCTCACGAAAGAGTCGCAGGATGCGCTGCTTGTGGAATTGTTTGCGTCGATGCAGCCGCGACACCAGCGAGACCATGTCGCCCCAGAGGCCGCCCGAGTCCGGCGGATCACGGCGATTGCGATGTCGCAGCCAGTCGAGCAGGTTGTGCAGGTTCGCCAGTTGCCGCGCCAACTCGAGTGCGAGCGCAGCCACGATCCCCCACCACACATGACCCACAAAAAGCCCGACGAGCGCCCCCGCGCCCGCGACGAGCGCGACTCGCCAGAGGGCAAACCCCCAGTCCTCGAACGGATTCCTCAGCAACATCACTCCGCTTGGGTTGAAAAGCGGTAGCCAGCGCCCCGCACCGTCTGCACCATGCGATCGTACCCGAATTCCTCGAGTGCTTTGCGCAGGCGCCGAATGTGCACGTCGATCGTTCTTTCTTCGACGTAAACGTTGCCGCCCCAGATCCGATCGAGCAGTTGCTCACGCGAATACACGCGATCGGGATGGGTCATGAAAAATTCCAGCATGCGATATTCGGTCGGGCCCAGCGCCACAGGCTTGCCGCGTGCCAGCACACGGTGGGCAACCGGATCGAGCGCGAGCCCATCGAACTCGAGCACCGTACCCTCGACCGCCGGATCGACGCGGCGCAATACGGCATTGATGCGCGCCACCAACTCGCGCGGCGAAAACGGCTTGGTGACGTAATCGTCGGCGCCGCCCTCGAGGCCTGCGATTTTGTCGGACTCTTCGGCGCGCGCCGTCAGCATGATGATGGGCAGATCACGCAAATCGGGGTCGCGCTTGAGCTGTCGCGTGAATTCGAGGCCGCTCATTTCGGGCAGCATCCAGTCGACCAAGAGCAGATCAGGTCGACGATTGGCAAGTTCGGCGCGTGCGGCGCGCACATCGACGGCCTCGCGCACCTCGAAGCCTGCACGCCGCAGCCCGAAGCCGATCATGTCACGGATCGGCTTTTCGTCTTCGACCACCAAAATTTGTTTCGCTGCCATCAACGGGAGCCGTGAAGTTCTTGTGTCAGTCATATTTCAGACGACTACTGTTGCAGCGTGATGACAGGCCGCGGGACCTTGGCGACCTCGTCCCTGACATAAATCGGTAATGCGGCCGCGGGGGGTAATACCCGCCCCGCCAGAACCTCGGGCACGGCGAGCTCGAGAATATCGACCGCGCGCGGCAACATGTCATCGAACACCTCCTCGAGTGCCTGCAGGCGAAGCGGTCCGAGTGCCGGGTACGCCCGAAAGCCGCGCCCCGCGCCGATCCAGCGCACCCCGCCGACCCTTGGCACGGCACCCGCCAATGGCGCCACGGCGTCCGAAGGCAGCTGCACCAAACCCGGGGCGAGCACTTGCTCAGGCCCGAGCGCGACGAGCTCGGACCCCACTACAGCAAACGCCGCGGTATAGACCTCATCCATGCGGGCGTCGTTACAGACGAGCACGTGGGTAGCCGACGCGTCAGTGGCGGTCAACGCCACCGCCCTTGATGCCACCGCCCGCAATGCCACCGCCCGCAACGCGACCGCCTTTAACGTGGACACCGGCACCACGCCCACCCCCGCGCCGAAGGCGAGTCCCTGGACCACGCTCGCCGCCAAACGCACGCCGGTGAAACTGCCGGGCCCGCGACCAAAAGCAATAGCGTCCAAATCTTTGAGGGCGATGCCAGTCTCGGCGAGCAGCTCGTCGATCATGGGCAAGATCAGTTCGGCGTGACCACGCGGCGCCTCGTGATAGCGCTCGAGCACGCGATCCCCGACGCGCAGTGCCGCGGAGCAGGCTTCAGTCGAGGTGTCGAGAGCCAAAATTTTCATCGCAGTTTGCGCAAGAACCGTAGCGCCTCATCACGATCCTGAGTCACGGGCATCTCCGGCAGACTCGCACGAAAAGTGCGTCCATAACCCTTGCTGAGCAGCCGCGGATCGGCAATGACGATCATGCCACGATCCGTCTCGCTGCGAATGAGTCGGCCCACACCTTGCTTGAGTGCGAACACCGCCTCGGGCAGCTGATAATCGCGGAAGGCGTTTTCGCCCCGCCGCTGCAAGTGCGCAATACGCGCTTTGGTCAGCGGATCGTCGGGCGATGCGAACGGCAGCTTCTCGATCACCACGAGTCGCAGCGCCTCGCCCTTCACATCGACCCCCTCCCAAAAACTCGCGGTGCCGAGCAACACCGCGTTGCCATGCTCACGAAAATCGCGCAGCAGTTTTTCACGCGGACCTTCGCCCTGTACGAGAATCGGCACCAGCGCCGCGCCATCCCAGCGCGCGCGCAGCAAAGCTGCGCCTTGGGAGAGCGCACGGTGACTCGTGAACAAAATAAACGCCCCACCGCCCGAGGCCTCGAACAGCGGCACGCAGGCGCTGATGACGGCATCCACATAGTTCGGCGCCGTGGGCTCCGGCATGCCCGCGGGCAAATAGAGCAGCGCTTGCGATTCATAGTCGAAGGGGCTCGGTATGCGCAGAGCCTCGGCGTCGGCCAGCCCCAGTCGCGAGGCGAAGTGGCTGAAATCTTCGCCGTTGCTTGAAGT
>JBJTAV010000107.1:0-9103 GCA_046091005.1 Gammaproteobacteria bacterium
GCCACCGCCCGCGAACCTCCCGCTGCCCTGCTGGCGCGCGTGATCTTTGGCAGCTACGCGTGGCTGGTATTCATCGTGATCGCCCTCGTGCTGTTGCTGTTGCTGCTCGTGGTTCCGGGGATGGATCGCCGTCGTCATCTCGCGGGCGTCGCCTCGCGGCTTATTCTGCGGCTGACGTTCACGCGACTCGTCGTGACCGGCGCGCAGCACCTGCCCGTCGGGCAATGCGTGGTCGCCGCCAATCACGCAAGCTACATCGACGCGATCGTCATCAAGGCCGTGCTGCCCGAAAATTATGCGTACGTCGTCAAGCGCGAGATGGCGAATGTGCCGCTTGCAGGGCTGCTGCTGCGGCGTCTGGGTACCGAGTTCGTCGAGCGCTTCAACCGTCACAAGGGCTCGCTCGATGCACGACGCGTGCTGCGTACGGCGAGCTCGGGCCAGTCTCTGCTGTTCTTTCCCGAGGGCACCTTCGTCGGCGAACCAGGGCTGCTCAAATTTCATAGCGGTGCCTTCAAAAGTGCGGCCTACGCGCGCTGCCCGGTGGTGCCCTGCGTGATCCGTGGCACGCGCACCATCCTGCAAAGTCCGAGATTCTTTCCCCGCCCCGGCCTGATCGAAGTCGAGCTGCTGCCGCCGATCCTGCCACCCGAGGGTCTCGAGTCGGAGGAGATTGCGCGGCAGCTGCGCGAGCAAACGCGGGCCGCGATCCTCGAGCGCCTAGGCGAACCCGACCGCGGTGGGGTTTTCGCATAAACTAACGGGCTTTCCAGCTTGCTTTTGCCCGGGGCCCGCATGACCGATTCGATCGTCCTCCTCTCCGCCCGTCGCACGCCGATCGGCGCCTTCCAGGGGGTGCTCGCCCCGGCCACTGCACCGCAACTCGGCGCGGCAGCGCTTGCCGCAGCGGTGCAATCGGCAGGCGTTGCCGCCAGCGATATTCAGGAAGTGATCATGGGCTGCGTGCTGCCCGCCGGGCTCGGTCAGGCCCCGGCGCGTCAAGCCGCGCTGCAAGCGGGCATCCCGCGCTCAGTGCCGACCACCACGATCAACAAGATGTGCGGCTCGGGCATGAAGGCCATCATGATGGCGATCGATCAGCTGCGCGCAGGCGATGCCGAGATCATCGCCGCGGGCGGACTCGAGTCGATGAGCAACGCGCCGTATCTGCTGCCAAAGGCCCGCGCCGGCTATCGCATGGGTCACGGCGAGGTGCTCGATCACATGTTCACCGATGGACTGCAAAGCCCTTGGGATGGCCAGATGATGGGCGCGTTCGCCGAAAACACGGCGGGTCGCTACAACTTCTCGCGTGCCGATCAAGATGCCTTTGCCGCGCTCTCGGTGCGGCGCGCCTTGGCGGCCGTCGAAAACGGCACGTTTGTCGATGAGCTCACACCGGTCACGGTCAAAAGTCGCAAAGGCGAAACCGTGATCGACCGCGACGAAACACCCTTCACCTGCGACATCTCAAAGATTCCGCAGCTCAAACCTGCGTTTCGCAAAGACGGGACAGTCACCGCAGCGAGCTCGTCATCCATTTCGGACGGTGCCGCCGCAGCAATCCTCGCCACAGCAAAAATTGCGACCGCGCGCGGCCTCACGCCGCTCGCGCGTGTCGTGGCTCAGGCGAGCTTCGCGCTCGAACCCGAGTGGTTCACGGTTGCGCCGGTCGGTGCCATCCAAAAAGTGTTGCAGCGCGCAGGCTGGCGTGCCGAAGACGTCGATCTCTTCGAGGTCAACGAGGCTTTCGCCGCAGTTGCCATGGCTGCGCAAAAAGACATCGGCATCGACGCCGACAAACTCAACGTCAATGGCGGAGCCTGCGCGCTCGGTCATCCGATCGGCGCCACCGGCGCCCGCATCATTGCGACGCTCGCGCATGCGCTCGCGCGTCGCGGTCTGCGGCGCGGCGTCGCCGCGCTTTGCATCGGTGGCGGTGAGGCCACTGCTATCGCTATCGAGAGGGGTTGAAGATGTCCGAGCAGATTGAACGCGACGTCATGGAATATGACGTACTCATTGTCGGTGGCGGCCCCGCGGGGCTCGCGTGCGCAGTACGTCTCAAACAACTCAACGCGGAGCTCACCGTTTGCGTGCTCGAGAAAGCCTCGGCGATCGGCGCGCAGGCACTCTCGGGTGCGGTGCTCGAGCCCGGTCCGCTCGATGCCTTGTTGCCGGGCTGGCGCGACCATCCGCCCGCCGTTTGTGTGCCCGCCAAGCGCGACGAATTTTCGCTGCTCACACGCACGGGTCGCATCCGGCTGCCAGTGCCGCCGCAGCAGCACAACGAGGGCAATTTCATCGTCTCGCTCGGCTTGCTTACGCCGGTCCTCGCGGCCAAGGCCGAGGAACTCGGTGTCGATGTGTTCCCGGGCTTCGCCGCGGCCAAGCCGCTCTTCAATGACGATGGCAGCGTCGCCGGCGTGCAGATCGGCGATATGGGCATCGAAAAATCGGGTGAACGCGGGCCGAATTTTGTGCCGGGCCCCGAGGTGCGCGCCAAGATGACGGTGTTGGCCGAAGGCTGCCGTGGCAGTGTCAGCAAGCAGCTCATTGCTCGCTACCAGCTCGACGCCGACTGTGATCCGCAGACCTACGGTCTTGGCTTCAAAGAATTGTGGCAATTGCCGGAGGGTCGAGTCGAGCCCGGTCTCATCCAGCACTCGGTGGGTTGGCCGCTCGACAACCGCACCTATGGCGGCAGCTTTCTTTATCACCTGAACAACAATCGCGTGTACGTCGGCTATGTCGTCGGTCTCGACTATCGTGACCCGCGACTGAAACCCTTCGAAGCCTTCCAGCAGTTCAAGCATCATCCGAGCATCCGTGCCTTGCTCGAGGGCGGCGAAATCGTCGCTGCAGGGGCGCGCACGATTGCCGCAGGTGGCTGGCAATCGCTGCCGAAGCTCGAGATGCCGGGCGCGATGCTGATCGGCGATGCCGCGGGCACGCTCAACGTTGCCAAAATCAAGGGTATTCACCAAGCGATTCGCTGCGGCATGCTGGCCGCCGAGCATCTGGCGGAGAATGCCTGCGCGTCCGCGGGCTTCGATGCGCGCTACCGCGCCTCCGCAGGCGGTCTCGAGCTCAAGTCCGTGCGCAACATCAAGCCCGGGTTCAAGCGCGGCTTGTGGTTCGCAATGGCGAACGGCGCACTCGAGACAGTGACCGGGGGTCGCACGCCATGGACTCTGCGCAATACCGCCGCCTACGCCG
Organism: Gammaproteobacteria bacterium; assembly: GCA_046091005.1. GTDB lineage: Bacteria > Pseudomonadota > Gammaproteobacteria > Steroidobacterales > Steroidobacteraceae > UBA964. The sequence continues at coordinate 3,220 of JBJTAV010000107.1, forward strand.
AAACCCAGCGACTCAATGAATTCGAATCTCCCGATCGCGGCTGGGTGGATCGCTCGCTGCCACCGCGCGATCGTCTGGCTGCGGTGTTCTTCGCCAACAACTCGCACGAAGAAAACCAGCCAATCCATCTCAAGGTTCGCGATCCGAACATTTGCGTGACGCGCTGCGCCACCGAGTTCGGCAATCCCTGTCAAAACTTCTGCCCGGCCAATGTCTATGAAATGGTGGATGACGGCGCGGGTGGCAAGCGGCTGCAGATCAATGCTTCGAACTGCGTGCACTGCAAGGCCTGCGACATCAAAGATCCTTATCAAATCATTGACTGGACGACGCCCGAGGGCGGTTCCGGCCCGATCTACCAGTCGCTCTGAGTGGCTTGAGTCGTCGATATGAGCAGCACGCGGCCATTGTGGACGCCGAGCGCGGAGCGCAGGCAGAACAGCAACCTGCAGCGCTTCATCAACTGCGTCGCCGCGCGCCGTGATATCCGCTTTGATGATTACGCCGCGCTGCATCGCTGGTCAGTCGAAGAATCGCCTGCGTTCTGGTTCGAGCTCGCGCATTTCACCGATGTGAAGGCCGACTGGGCGGCAGCCGCGGTGCTCGAAGAGGGCGCGCAGATGCCCGGAGCACGCTGGTTCCCGGGCGCCCAGCTCAATTTCGCCGAGAATTTGCTGCACTTTCGCGATGATCACCCGGCGCTGGTATTCCACAACGAGCGCGGTGCACGACGGATATTGTCTCATCGTCAACTCACCGCCGAAGTCGGTCGTGTTGCGGCAGGGCTGCGTGCTGCCGGGGTGCTGCCGCAGGATCGCGTGGCCGGCTTCATGCCGAACCTGCCGGAGACGGTCATCGCGATGCTCGCCACCACCAGCATCGGCGCGATTTGGTCGTCGTGCTCGCCCGACTTCGGTATCGCGGGCGTGCTCGATCGCTTCGGGCAAATCGCACCCAAAGTCATCGTCACCGCCGATGGTTATTTTTATGGTGGCAAGACACTCGATTCTTTGACACCGATCGCCGGTGTGCTGGCGCAACTGCCCTCGGTGAGCACCGTGATCGTGGTGCCCTATGTCGAAGCCGCACCCGATCTCGAGCGCCTGTCCGCCAACGCCATGCGCAACGTGCAGCTGTGGAATCGCTTCGGCACGCCGGGTGCAAAACCCGTATTCACCCGCCTACCCTTCGATCACCCGCTGTTCGTGATGTATTCATCGGGCACGACCGGCAAGCCGAAGTGCATTGTCCACGGTGCTGGCGGCACGCTGCTGCAGCATTTGAAGGAACATCACCTGCACGTCGATCTGCGCCGCACCGATCGCCTGTTCTACTTCACCACCTGCGGCTGGATGATGTGGAACTGGCTGGCGAGCGGTCTCGCGGTCGGCGCCACACTGGTGCTCTACGAGGGCTCGCCGTTTCACCCCGATGAAGGCGTGCTCTGGCGCATGGCCGAAGCCGAGCACATCAGCATCTTCGGCACCAGTCCAAAATATTTGTCCGCCCTCGAAAAGGCCGGATACCTGCCGCGCGAACGCGTACAGCTGCCCTCGCTGCGTACCGTATTGTCGACTGGCTCGCCGCTCGCACCCGAGCAATTCGATTTTGTCTATCGCGACATCAAAAGTGACTTGCAGCTGTCGTCGATTTCGGGCGGGACCGACATCATCTCGAGCTTCTGCATCGCCAATCCGCTCGGGGCCGTGTATCGCGGCGAACTGCAGTGTGCGGGGCTCGGCATGGATGTCGATGTGGTCGATGAGTCCTGCCGTTCGCTGCCCGCCGGCGAAAAGGGCGAACTCGTGTGTCGGCGCAGTTTTCCGTCGATGCCGATCGGTTTTTGGGGCGATGCCGACGGCTCGCGATATCGCAAGGCTTACTTCGAGCGCTTTGCGGGGATCTGGCATCACGGCGATTACGCCATGCGCACAGAGCATGGCGGCTTCATGATCCTCGGCCGCTCCGATGCCGTGCTCAACCCGGGCGGCATACGCATCGGTACCGCCGAAATCTATCGGCAGGTCGAAACCCTGCCCGAGGTTCTTGAATCGCTGTGTATCGGACAAGACTGGCAGGGCGATGTACGCGTGGTGCTTTTCGTGCGCCTGCGCGAAGGCATCGCGCTCGATGAGGCGCTGCAAAAACGCATCCGCGACACCATTCGCGCCAACACCACGCCGCGCCACGTGCCGGCACGCATCGTCGCGGTGCCCGAGATTCCGCGCACCATCAGCGGCAAGATCGTCGAGCTCGCCGTACGCAATATCGTGCACGGCTTGCCGGTCACCAACACCGATGCGCTCGCGAACCCGGCCGCACTCGAACACTTCCGCGATCGGCCGGAGCTCCGCACTTGAGCGCCGGCGAGCCCGGCGCACTCGCCTATCGCTACGCCTCGGCGCTCGCCAGCAGCGGCTTCAGCGCCGACCCCGCGCAGCGCGCCGCCATCGACGAACTCGAACGTCTGCGTAGCGAACTCATCCGCGCCGAAAAAGTGTCGCTGGTCGCCCGCTTGATGCGCCGATTTTCCGGCGCACCGGGCCACGGTGGCGCCGTGCGCGGCGTTTATCTTTCGGGAAGCGTCGGCCGCGGCAAGACCTGGCTGTTGGATTTATTCTTTGAGAGTCTGCCCTTCACCAGCAAGCGTCGCAGTCATTTCCATCGCTTCATGCAAGGCGTGCACGAGGGTCTGCGACGACATCGAGATGAGGTTGATCCGCTGACCGAAGTTGCCACCGACATCGCCCGCGATGCGCGGGTGATCTGTCTCGATGAGCTTTTCGTCAGTGATATTGCCGATGCCATGCTGCTCGGCGGTCTCTTCGGTCATCTGGTCGATCGCGGGGTGACGCTGGTCTTCACAGCCAACGTGCCGCCCTCGGGGCTTTATCGCAACGGCTTGCAGCGGCAGCGCTTTTTGCCGGCGATTGCGCTGCTCGAGCGTCACTGCACCCTGGTCAGTGTCGATGGCAGTACCGATTATCGGCTGCGCCAACTCACGCGCATGCCGATCTATCTGCAGAGCGACTCCGAGCGCAGCGCAAGCGCCTTGACCGAGATGTTCGAAGATCTTGCCGATGGCCTCGGTACGACGGGTGTCAGCATCGAGGTCGAGGGTCGTCAGATCGAAGTGCTGCGGGTCTGCGACAACGTGGTGTGGTTCGACTTCCGTGCGCTTTGCGAAGGGCCGCGCAGCCAGAACGACTACGTGAGTATCGCGCGCGAATTCCAGACCGTGCTGCTCTCGGACGTACCTGTGTTCACGGCCGCGAGCGAGGATGCCGCACGGCGCTTTATCGCCGTGATCGACGAATTTTATGATCGTCGCGTGAACCTCGTGATCTCGGCAGCCGCCGCACCGACGCAGCTGTATCAGGGCGAGCGCTTGCGCTTCGAATTCGAACGCACGGCCAGTCGCCTCATCGAGATGCAAAGCGAGGAGTACCTCGCGAGCGAACACCGGGGCTGACGCGCGGCCGTCAATCGCGGCCGTCAATTGATGGTGGTCGAGCCCGGGACCTGATCGACCGCGGCACCGAAGAGTCGCAGCGCATCGACGGGGTCGAAGCGCCAGGGCCGATGACAAAACTCGCAGGTCACTGTGACCGACTGCTGCTCGGCGATGATCGAACGGACTTCCTCGATGCCGAGCGAGCGCAGCATCCCCGAGACACGGTCGCGACTGCAGCGGCAGCGAAAACCGATCGGATGCGATTCATGCACGCGCAAATCGAGTCCGCTGAACGCACGCCGCATCAAGTCTTCGGGCGGGCGCGCCAGCAATTCATCGCGCTGCACGCTGCCGATCGCAGCGCGCGCCGAGGCAAAAGTCTGATTGGCCGTATCGACGGATGAGGTCACGACGCCGCCATGATCCGGCATGCGTTGCACCAACAGGCCCGCCGTACCAAAGTCGTCGGCGCCGAGCACGACCGCCGTCGGCAACTGCTCGGAGGTTTCAAAGTAATGCTCGAGTGAAGCCGCAAGCGACCCGCCGCTGATCGGCACGACACCCTGATAACGCGAGGCAAAGCGATCGGCTTCGACGGTGACCACGAGGGTGCCCGCACCGGCAAGCGCGGCGAACGGGTCGGCGAGCGCGGCGGCATCGCGCAGGCTCGCCTCGACTCGCTCGCGATCGAAGCGCGCGACGGCCCGAATGCGAAAATCGTTGGTGCACTGCGCGACCAGCAAGCGTACGGCGCCATCGCCCTGCAACTGCAGCGTGAGCTCGCCTTGGAACTTGAGCGTCGAGGCCAGCAGCACGGCGGCGGTGACCGCCTCGCCGAGCATGCGCCGCACGGGCTCGGGGTAATCACCATGCTCGCGCAGCGCAAGCCACGCAGGCCCCAGGCGCACGAACTGGCCCCGCACCGACTGCTGTTCGACGGCGAAGCGCTGCACGATGTCGATGCGCGCGCGGCCCGCTTCAGGCTGCTGCATAAGTTCCGCGTCCTTGCGGCGGCGATCAGCCGGCCAGTTTTTTCTTGAGCAGCTCGTTGAGCTGCGCGGGATTCGCCTTGCCGCCGGTCGCCTTCATCACCTGACCCACGAAAAACCCGAACAGCTTGTCTTTGCCCGAACGGTAGTCGGCAAGCTGGCCCGGATTCTTTGCCATCACTTCTTCGATGGCTTTTTCGATGGCGCCGGTGTCGGTGATCTGTCGCAGACCCTTCTGCTCGATGATGGCATCGGCACCCTCACCCGACGCCCACATCGCCTCGAAGACATCTTTGGCGATCTTGCCGGAGATGGTCGAGTCGACGATACGCTCGACAAGACCCGCGAGCGCCGCAGCATCGACCTTCGATTCATTGATCTCGAGGTTGTCTTTGTTGAGGAAGGCGGCGAGATCACCCATGACCCAGTTGGCGCAAAGCTTGGGCTCGCGACCGACACGACGTACCACGTCTTCATAAAACGTGCCGAGTTCGCGGCTGGCCGTGAGCACCCCCGCGTCATAGTCGGACAGACCGTAATCGCGCACGAACCGCGCTGCTTTTTCGTCGGGCAGTTCAGGCAGCGTGGCCTTGATGCCGGCGATGAAGCTGTCATCGAGCACCACGGGCAGCAGATCTGGATCGGGGAAATAGCGGTAATCGTTGGCTTCTTCTTTGGAGCGCATCGAGCGCGTCTCGCCCTTGTCCGGGTCGTAGAGACGCGTCTCCTGGACCACTTTGCCGCCGCTCTCGATGATTTCGATCTGCCGCTCGACTTCGTGGTTGATCGCCTTCTCGACGAAGCGGAACGAGTTGAGATTTTTGATCTCGGCGCGCGTGCCGAATTTCTCGGCCCCCTTGCGACGCACCGACACGTTGGCGTCACAGCGGAATGAACCTTCCTGCATGTTGCCGTCGCAGATTTCGAGATAGCGCACGAGCGTGTGCACTTTCTTCATGTAGGCGATGGCTTCTTTGGCCGAGCGCAGATCGGGCTCGCTGACGATTTCGATGAGCGGTGTACCGGCGCGATTGAGGTCGATGCCGCTGACGCCAGGCAATCCCTCGTGCAGCGACTTGCCGGCGTCTTCTTCGAGATGCGCACGGGTAATGCCGATGCGCTTGCGCGTACCGTCGTCGAGAACGATATCGAGCGCGCCCTCGGCGACGATCGGCAATTCGTACTGACTGATCTGATAGCCCTTGGGCAAATCAGGGTAGAAATAATTCTTGCGTGCAAATACCGAGTGCGGCGCGATGCGTGCGCCAATCGCGAGCCCAAAGCGCACCGCCATGCGCACCGCCTCGCCATTGAGCACGGGCAGTACCCCGGGGTAGCCGAGATCGACCAGATTCGCTTGGGTATTCGGCTCGGCGCCATAAGCGGTGGCCGAGCCCGAAAAAATCTTTGAGCGCGTGGCGAGCTGCGCGTGGATTTCGAG
>JBJTAV010000108.1:0-4476 GCA_046091005.1 Gammaproteobacteria bacterium
ATCATTGCAGCGCCTCAAGACGCACGGCAAAACCCCCACCCGAGGCCACCGGAATCTCCAAACGATCACCGCGTTTGACCTCGCGCTTCTCGATGAGGATGGCGAACGGATTGCGATCCCAACTGGCATCTGCGCCGTCCCGATAAATTTGTGCGCGATAGCGTTTGCCAGCGGTCAAAAATTCGAGCGGCACGGTGAGCGTGCGTGCGACCTCGTCGGTGACACCACCGACATACCAGTCCTCGCTGCCGCGATCCTTGCGTGCCACGGTCACGAAATCACCCACTTCGCCATCGAGCACGAGCGTCTCCTGCCAATCAACGGGTACATCTTTGATGAACTGGAACGGCCCGGGGAAACGCGCGTAATTCTCCGGCAAATCAGCCGCCATCTGAATCGGACTGTACACCACCAGATACAGCGCGAGCTGCTTGGCGATCGTCGACTGAAAAGCCTGACCGTTACGTCCTTTGAGGCTGAGCACACCCGGTGTGAAATCCATCGGGCCGCTCAACATGCGCGTGAAAAACAGATTCGCTTCGTGCTCGGGCGGGTTGGGCGGCGCACCCCAAGCGTTGTACTCCATGCCACGCGCACCTTCGCGCGCCACCCAATTGGGATACGTACGTCGCAGGCCGGTATCTTTGATGGGTTCGTGCGGGTTGATGGCAATACGCCGCTTGGCCGCTTCGGTGACCACCTGCAGATGATGGCGGGACATCGCTTGCCCGTCATGCCACTCGAAGCGCACTGACCCGTCTGCGTCCTGAAATTTGGCGCCGCCGGCATCGGCGACATATCCCGTCTTGATGGCCTCGATGCCGAGCCGCGCACTTTGATCGAGTGCGGCCGCAAGCTGCCCTTCGTAATGCGAGGCGAACCCCGAAGTTTCGTGATGACCCATCAGACGCACACCCTTTTTGCGTGCGTAGGCCGCGAGTCCTTCCAGATCAAAATCGGGATACGGCTCGGTGAAGCTGAACGAGTCCCCATTCGCAAACCAGTCCTCGTCCCAGCCGCGATTCCAGCCCTCGATCAGCACGCTGCGAAAACCATTGGCGGCAGCAAAATCGATATAGCGTCGCGCATTCGCGGTCGTTGCACCGTGCCGCGGCCCGGAAGCCCAGCTTTCAGTGTCGAGATGCAGGCTCCACCAAATACCGACGTACTTGTGCGGCTTGACCCAAGACACATCCCCCAATGCGTTCGGCTCGTTGAGGTTCAGGATGAGATCTGAAGACGTGTACAACCGGGCTGCCGTGTCGGCAATCTGCAGCGTGCGCCACGGCGTCGCGAAGGGCGCACTGCGCTTGACCCGAGCACCTTGCGCGGCAGGCGACAGCGTTGCCTTGAAGCGTGTACCTTCGACCCTGCGTAGCCACATGGCCGAGTAGTCGACGAGTGCCGCTTCGTGCACCGCCATGTGCAGACCATCGGCTCTACGGAACGTGATCGGGGTATGTGCCTGACCCACTTCGGTCGCGCGCGATCGGGTATCGAGATATTCGTAGCGGTTCCACTCGCCCGCCGGAATCCACCATGCCGTCTCGGCACCGATGAGATCGAACTCCGTCAGCTCGTCAGTGATATTCACGGCACGCAGCGCTGCCTGTTCCGGGAACTCATAGCGCAAGCCGAAGCCGTCGTCGAAAACCCGAAACACGATCGTCAGTTCGCGCGCCGCGGGCGATGGCACAGGAGCTTTCGCTTCACGTAACCGTATGCGTAATTCATTGTGCCGATCGCGTACGAAACGACGCTCTCCCCAAGGTTGCTCCCAGGTGTCATCGACCGATCGGCTGCGGCTGTCGACGAACGTGAAGTTGCGCTCGAGCTTCGGGGCGTCGGCGAGGATGAACCCAAGCCGCGACTCACCGACCACGGGCTGCCCCTTGCGATCGACGCGGTAAGACACGCGACCCTCACCGTTGATCGCGAGTGTCACCCGCAGCACCGCGCCCGGCGACTCGATGCTTGCCACATCATTTGCTATCGCACTCGCCGAGATCAAAAAAATCAGCAGTGCGAGTACTCGCGCTGCCATCGTTCGCGAAGGGATCATCGTGACTCCTCGACGGCGCAGACGGCGAAGCCGAAAGCCGGCAACTGCACGCGCAGACTCCCCGGCGCACTTGCGCTCGCCGCACAGGACCCCTCCAGCGCCTCGAATCGCATCGACGGGGTCTCGACCTGCACTTGTACATCGATCGGTGTCTTCGACGTGTTGAACGCGAGCAGATACTCGCGGCCACTCGTCGGATCGAAGCGTGACACTGCAAATACACCGGGCTTGCCCTCGGTGTAGCGACGGGTGACCTGTTCGCCCGCCTGCAGCGCAGGATGACCCGCACGCAAGCGCGCAAGCCGCGAGATCAGCTGGTAAAGCGGATGCTGCGCATTGAAGTTGGACGCTGCATGAGTCGAGTCGCTACCCAATAACTTTTGTTTGGTGTACTCGCTCACGTGGCTCGCAAATAGCGGCTGACGTGCCGACTGATCGCCGCCCAAACCGACGAAGCCCTGCTCATCGCCCGAGTACAGCGTCGGCACACCGCGCAAGGTCAACAACATCGCGTGGGCCAGTTGCACTCTCGAGAGCGCCTCGGTGCGACTCACCTTCGGCTGCTTCTTGTAGATGAAATGCGCGAAGCGACCAAAGTCGTGGTTGCTGATGAAGGTCGGCAGCTGCAAGGCCGTCGTGCGCCCGCCCTGGTACAGCACATCGTCGGCAAACAGCCGTGCCAGCACTTCAGTGCCTGCAGACCCCGCCACGGTCTCGCGTACCGCCGCCGCGAATGCAAAGTCGAGTACCGTGGGCAAACCGGCGGTGCGCGTGTAGCGCGCGAGCAGTGACGTGTCAGTCGGTGCGTCGACAAATACCTCACCAAAAATATGGAAATTCGGGATACCGCGCTGACGCGCCCGTTCGAGCATGGCCGGCGAAAAAGCCTGCCAGAACTCCTCGTTGACGTGTTTTGCCGTATCGATCCGAAAGCCGTCGACGCCATAGCGATCGATCCACGAACCAAAGATATCGATGAAACCCTGCACGACACGCGGGTTTTCGGTCATGAGATCGTCGAGTCCGACGAAATCACCCATGTCGTTGCTCTCGCCCGAGAAAGTGGTGTTACCGCGGTTGTGATACCAGATCGGGTCATTGAGCCAGGCCGGAACCTTGATGTTGTCTTCGCGCGGCGGCACGAACGGCGTGTAGGCAAAATCCGGCCGGGTCAGCTTGGCAAAATTTGCCGCGGTTTGATGGCGCGGCCCATCACCCGCGAAACCTTCATTGATCGGCTCGCCCGCCGGGCCGCCGCGTCGCGAGTAGGGATAATCGGCACGCGAGCGGTAAGCGCATTGACTCGTGGGGCATTCGCGATAAGCAATTACATCGGCCGTGTGGTTGGTGATGATGTCGAGATAAATCTTCATGCCCCGCGCATGCACGGCTTCGACGAGCTCGCGCATCTCGGCGTCGGTACCAAAATGCGGATCAACAGTCGTGAAGTCGGTAATCCAATAGCCGTGATAGCCGGCAGATTCCTCGCCGGGTCCGCCCTGCACGGGCTTGTTCTTGTAAATCGGACCCAGCCAGATTGCCGTCGCACCGAGCCCTTGGATGTAATCGAGACGCGCGATGAGCCCGCGCAGGTCACCGCCGTTGTAGAAGCCCTTTGAAGCGGGATCGAAACCGGTGCGCAAGCGATCGCCATCGAGTCCGCCACGATCGTTCTGCGGATCGCCATTCTCGAAGCGATCAGGCAGCAGGAAATACACGACCTCGCGCTCGGGTGCCCGCGCACGCACGGCTTCAAGCGCCGGCGTGACCTGCGGCGCGGCAACGGCGCACATGCTGAGCAAAGATGTTGCAGCAATGGTGATTGCCCACGTGCTCGTCAGCCGTCGAAGCGAAAAAACCACAGATGTGCTCATCGACTTCCCCACCCGTTGATTGCAGCGCAGTTGCATTGAACCGGATCGTGCCGTCGCGGCGCCACATCCCTGCATACGTTTTCATCAAATGCAATCGTATGCATGCATTGCAGGGCCTTTCGCCCCACGCCTACGATCACCGCTGCGGTGTTCCGCGCCGCTTCAACAAGATCATCAGGGGGACTCAAACACATGGTCACGCGTTCAGCGTCGATGACGTCTCATATTCGCCACGACCTTCGGTCGATCAGCCGCCACAGCGGCCGTTCTGCCGTGTCGATCGCCGTGGCTGTTGCGCTCGCCTCACCGGCGGTTCTGCATGCGCAAAACACAACATCCAAAGATGACGATCTGCAAGAAATCGTCGTCACCGGCTTCAAGGCGAGCCTCGAGAACTCCGCAGAGTTCAAGAAGAACTCGTCCTCGATCGTCGAAGTGGTGACTGCCGAAGAAATCGGCAAATTGCCGGATGCGTCGATCGCCGAATCGATCGCACGCCTGCCGGGTCTCACCGCTCAGCGCCTCAACGGTCGCGGTCAG
>JBJTAV010000109.1:0-10056 GCA_046091005.1 Gammaproteobacteria bacterium
GAGTGCCATGAGTACATACACAACGGTGTAATAAAGCGCGGCCTCATAGCCCTGCTCGTTGCCGGCGACGAAGCCAAACAAAATAAAACCGACGTTGCCGATGGCGGAGTACGCCAACATGCGCTTGAGATTGGTCTGAGCAATGGCGATGACGTTGCCGAGCAGCGCCGAGAGTACCGCGACGATCGTCAGCATCTGTATCCAGGTGTCTGCGGTGTTCCCCAAGCCCTCGGAGAACAAGCGAAACGCGAGTGCGAACGAGGCAATCTTGGGCGCGGTCGCCACCAAGAGCGTCACCGAGGTGGGCGCACCGTGATACACGTCCGGCACCCACATGTGGAACGGCACGCCACCAAACTTGAACGCCACACCCACCACGAGGAACACCACACCCATGATGAGGCCGAGACTCGGCGGGCCTTGCAGACTCGCGGCGATTTCATTGAGCAGCAAACTGCCCGTGAGGCCGTAGACGAGCGACATGCCGTAAAGCAGGCAGCCGGAAGCAATTGCACCCAGCACGAAATATTTCATTGCGGATTCGGCGGCGACGCCCGAGTCGCGATCGAAAGCGACCAGCGCGTAGAGCGACAAAGACAGCAACTCGATACCGATATAGAGCGTGAGCAGGCTGCCCGCTGAAATGATGACGAAGATCCCGAGCATTGCCGTCAGCGCGAGCACGTAGTACTCGCCCTTCAGCAACCCGCGTGTCTCGAGAAAGTGCCGGGAGTACAGCAAGGCCACCGCCACGAAAAGCATGGTGAGCAGCTTGAGCAGCGTGGCAAGCGGGTCGGCCACGTACATGCCGGAGAACAGCGTCATCGCCTGCCCGACTTGCGCATACTGCAAGGTCAGCGCCGCACCGACGCCAATCACGAGCAGCGTCAAGGTGGGTGTCACCCGACGCGCGGCCGACCCGGCGAACACATCGACGAGCAGCACGAAGCAGATCGCCGCCGTGAGATAAATCTCTGGCAGTGCAGGTGCGAGCGAGGCAATTGTCAGGGTTGGTGTCATGTCAGGGTTGATGTCATGTCTGGGTTGCCATGAGTCAGGGCAGTTTGCTCGTGACGATTTGCTCGACGAGGTGCTGAACCGAGGGCTGCATCACCTCAAGCAGAGGCGCCGGCCATACGCCGAGCAGCAATACACCCACCGCGAGCACGGCGAGCACAAAGAATTCACGACCGTTCAGGTCTTCGAGCGTGGCGACCTGATCGTTACCCACCGGGCCAAAAATGACGCGCTTGACCAGCCACAGCGTGTAGGCCGCGCCCAAGATCAGCGTGGTCGCCGCGAGGAAGGCATACCAGAAATTGGCCTTGAAGCTCGCGATGATCACCAGAAACTCGCCAACGAAGCCCGAGGTTCCGGGCAGACCGGAGTTCGCCATCGCGAACAACACCATGAACGCACCGAAGATCGGCATACGATTGATGACGCCACCGTAGGCGCTGATCTCGCGACTGTGCAGGCGGTCATACATCACGCCCACACACAAAAACATGGCAGCCGAGATCAGGCCGTGCGACACCATCTGCACCATCGCGCCGTCGATACCCATGCCCGCGCCAGCCAGAGAACCCGTTTGGGTGGCAATGCCGAAGGCCAGAAAACAACCGAGCGTCACGAAGCCCATGTGTGCGATCGACGAGTATGCGATCAGTTTTTTCATGTCGGTTTGCACGAGCGCGACGAAACCGATGTACACGACCGCAATCAGCGAGAGCACGATCACCAGGGTGTCGAGTTCACGGGCGGCATCCGGGGCAATTGGCAGCGCGAAGCGCAGGAAGCCGTAGCCGCCCATCTTCAGCATGATCGCGGCCAGCACGACAGAGCCCCCGGTTGGCGCCTCGACGTGGGCGTCGGGCAACCAGGTGTGCACGGGGAACATCGGAATCTTCACGGCGAAGGCTGCAAAGAAAGCGAGGAAGATCCAGAACTGCTCATCGAAGCTGAGCGGCAGCTCTTGCAGGGCAACGATGTCGTAGCTACCCGCCTGCAGGTACATGTAGATCAGCGCCACCAACATGAACACCGAGCCAAGGAACGTATACAAAAAGAATTTGAGCGTGGCATAAACGCGCCGCGGACCGCCCCAGATGCCGATGATCAGGAACATCGGGATCAGCATTGCTTCCCAGAAAAAGTAGAAGAGCAACGCGTCGAGTGCCGAGAACACGCCGACCATCAGCCCTTCCATGATCAAAAATGCGGCAAAGTATTGCGCGGGTCGCTTCTCGATGACGGTCCAAGCCGCAATGACGACCGGGATGGTGACGAAGGTGGTCAGCAACACGAGCGGCAATGCAATGCCATCGACACCCAAGTGGTACGTGGCATTGAATGCCGGAATCCACGGGAGCTGCTCGACAAACTGAAAGGCCGCCGTAGTCGTGTCGAAGCCCGTGTAGAGCGGCACAGACAGCAGGAAGCTTGCTACCGCGGTCGCCAACGCTGCCCAGCGTGCCAGCGCGATGCGCGAGTCGCCGAGCGCCAGTACGAGCACGCCACCCAAAATCGGTAGCCAGATCAGAGTCGAGAGCAAACCTGCCTGCATCATTATTCTCGTGCTGCGCTTTGTCGATGGATCAGGAGAGAAGCAGGAACCACGCGAGTAAACCCGCGAGCCCGATCATCATCCAGAACGCGTAAGAGTAGAGATAACCCGTCTGCACCCGGCGAATCATGCCTGCCAGCGAGCCGACGAGATTGGCCGAACCATTGACGAGCGCGCCGTCGATCAGCGCCTGATCGCCCGCCTTCCAGAACACTCGGCCCATGGCGCGGCTGCCGGCGGCCAGCACGTTTTCATTGAACCAGTCAAAGTAATACTTGTTGTCGAGCACGTGCTGCAGTGGCACAAATAACGCGGCCAAGCGATCCGTCATGGCGGGATTCTTGAGATAGAGATACCAGGCGGCGACAACACCCTCGAGCGCTAGCCAAAGCGGCGGATGCCCGACTGCGGCAAGCGCAAACGACGCCGGATCATGGAAGTGACTCGCGAGCTCATTGAGCATGTCATTGGCTTCGAGCACTTGAATGGCATCGCCAAAGTAACCCCCGAAGAGCACGGGTTGCACGGTCAGATAACCGATGGCGAGCGACGGAATGGCCAGCAACACCAAAGGCAAGGTCACCACCCAAGGGCTCTCGTGCGGCGTACCGCCGCCATGACCGTGGTCGTGGCTGTCATGCGAATGATCAGCGTGCCACCGCGGTGCGCCATGGAAGGTCATGAACACCATGCGGAAGGTATAAAACGCCGTGACGAAGACGCCGAGCAACACGCACCAATAAGCGTAGGTGGCACCCCAGCGCGTCGATTCATGGACCGCTTCGATGATGAAATCTTTGGAGTAAAAGCCTGACAGGAATGGCGTACCGATCAGCGCCAAGGCGCCGATCCAGCACGTGGCGGCCGTGATCGGCATGAGCTTGCCGAGTCCGCCCATCTTGCGCATGTCCTGCTCGTGGTGCATGCCAATGATTACCGAACCCGCCGCGAGGAAGAGCAGCGCCTTGAAGAACGCGTGCGTCATGAGGTGGAAAATCGCGGCGCCATAGGCCGATGCGCCGAGTGCCACCGTCATGTATCCCAACTGCGAGAGCGTCGAATAGGCCACCACTCGCTTGATGTCGTTGTTGACGATGCCGAGGAACCCCATGAAGAGCGCCGTGGTTCCGCCAACCACCAGCACGAAGGACAGTGCAGCCTCGGACTGTTCGAAGAGTGGCGAGAAGCGCGCCACCATGAAAATGCCCGCCGTCACCATGGTCGCCGCATGGATCAACGCGGAGATGGGTGTCGGGCCTTCCATCGAGTCGGGCAGCCAGACATGCAGCGGCACCTGCGCCGACTTGCCCATCGCGCCAATGAAGAGACAAATACAGATCAACGTGATCGCCGACACTTCGAACGAGCTTGTCAGCGCATAGCTCGTTTGCGCGAGCTGCGGCGCGGCGGCGAACGCGTCGCGATAATCGAGCGAGCCCGTGTAATAAACGACTGCCGCAATGCCGAGCACGAAGCCGAAGTCGCCCACGCGATTGACGAGAAACGCCTTCAGATTTGCGAAGATGGCGCTCGGCTTGGTGTACCAGAAGCCGATCAGCAGATAGGACACCACACCCACCGCTTCCCAACCAAAGAACAACTGCATGAAGTTGTTCGACATCACGAGCATCAGCATCGCGAAGGTGAAGAGCGAAATATAGGCAAAGAAACGCTGATACCCAGGGTCCTCGTGCATATAGCCGATGGTGTAGACATGAACGCAGAACGACACGAACGTGACCACACACATCATGAGCACGCTGAGCTCATCGATCAAAAAGCCGACCTCCATGCGCACGCCGTCGCTGACGAGCCAGGTGTAGACGCTGCCATTGAAAACGTCGACCTCGCCCGAGATCAGCTGCCAAGCGACCCGCGCCGACAGCACGAAAGCCGCGCCCACCGCTGCGATGGTGATGACGTGCGCGGCCGTGCGACCAATCCACTTGCCGAAAAGTCCCGCGACGATGGCCGCCGCCAGCGGCAGCAGCGCGATGGTCAAAAGAACACTGGGGTTCATGCTCATGGAGGGTGCCCTGCCCTCAGCCTTTCAGGGTGTCGAGGTCTTCGACATTGATACTGCGCCGCTCGCGGAACAACACCACAAGGATTGCGAGGCCGATCGCTGATTCGGCGGCGGCGACCGTCAGCACGAAAAACACGAACACCTGACCGTCGAGATCGCCGAGGAAGCGCGAGAAGGAGACGAAACTGAAATTGACGGCGAGCAGCATCAGCTCGATGCACATCAGCAACAAGATCACGTTCTTGCGATTCAGAAAAATGCCGGCGATCGACAAGGCAAACAAAATGCCCGAGAGCGTGAGCATGTGTTGCAGGGTGATCATGGCGCGTCACCTTTGCCCTCGCCTTCGGGGCCGACACCTTTGACGATGCGCACGCGATCTTGGCGACGCACGGCGACCTGCTTTGCGACATCCTGCGGCTTCAGGCCCGGTCGCCGCCGCATGGTCAGCGCAATGGCTGCGACGATCGCTACGAGCAGCAACACCGCGGCGAGCTCGAAGGGATAGACGTATTGCGTGTAGAGCACTTCGCCGAGTTCACGGGTATTGCTGTGATCGGCCGCGTTACGCACCACCGTGGCCGAGGCATCGACGCCAAAATGACGCAGCCCATACACCGCTGCCATCTGTGCAATCACCACGGTCGACACCAGCCAGCCCAGCCAGGCGTAGCGCGTGAAGCCACGTTTGATTTCTTCGACGTCGATGTCGAGCATCATGACGACGAACAAGAAGAGCACCATCACGGCACCGACGTAAACCAGCACCAACACGATGGCGAGGAACTCGGCCTCGACCAACAACCACAGAGCGGCACTCGTGAAGAACGCCAACACCAGCGAGAGCGCGGAGTACACCGGGTTGCGGGCGACGATCACCCCGAGCGCCGCAGCGATCAGGATGGCCGAGAAACCGTAGAAAAGCAGTTGCACGAACACCGGTCGGTTTCCTCTCTGCGCGATCAGCGATAGGCCGAATCGGCGGCCTTGTCGGCGTCGATCAGCGCGGCATAGCGCTCACCCACGGCGAGCAACTTGTCTTTGGTCATGATGTTCTCGCCGCGATTTTCCATGTGGTACTCATGGATTCGGGTCTCGACGATTGCATCCACGGGGCAGGCTTCTTCACAGAAGCCGCAATAAATGCACTTGAAGAGGTCGATGTCATAGCGCGTCGTGCGCCGTGTGCCATCGGTTGCGACATCCGACTCGATGGTGATCGCCAGCGCCGGACACACCGCTTCACAAAGCTTGCAGGCGATGCAGCGCTCTTCGCCATTGGCATAACGGCGCAGCGCATGCAGGCCCCGAAAACGCGGTGACTGCGGCGTCTTTTCTTCGGGGTAGTTGACCGTCACCTTCTTGCGAAAAAGCGTGCGCGCCGTCAGCGACATGCCGGCGAGCAGCTCGGTAAGCAGGAAAGTTTTGACGATGCTTTGCAGTGCCATGGCGTCTCGTTACCTTTGTTTGCTCAAGCTGCGCTCGATCATTTCGACCACGGCCCGACGTCGAACCACGACATCAGCGCTTCGACCGCAATCCACACCAGCGTCACCGGAATCAATATCTTCCAGCCGAGCCGCATGATCTGGTCATAGCGGTAACGCGGGAACGTCGCCCGGTACCACATGAAACAGGTCAAAAAGAAAAAGAGCTTGAGGAACAACCAATGAAAACCGGGCGCCGCGAGCGGATTGTCGGCGGCCAGCAGCCCCTCGAAGGGACTCAGCCAACCGCCAAGGAAGAACACCGCGGTCAAAGCCGAGATCAGGATCATGTTCGCGTATTCGGCAAGGAAGAACAGCGCGAACGCGATCCCTGAATATTCGACATGGAATCCGGCCACGATTTCGGATTCGCCTTCGGCAACGTCGAAGGGCGCTCGATTGGTCTCGGCCACGCCCGCGATCACATAGACCACAAACAACGGGAACAGCCACACCAGAAACCAGTTACCGATACCGCCTTCTTGCGCACGAACGATGTCACCAAGATTGAGCGTACCCGCCGCCATGACGACACCCACGAGGGCAAAGCCCATGGCGATTTCATAGGCGACGACCTGCGCCGCCGAACGCATGGCGCCGAGAAAGGCGTATTTGGAGTTCGCCGCCCAGCCCGCGAGGATGACGCCATAGACACCGACCGACGTCAGCGACAACAAATAGAGCAAACCCGCATCGATATCCGCGATGACCAGGGAAGGATCAAGCGGCATTACCGCCCAAGCCGCAAAGGCCGGCACCAAGGTGATGGCTGGTGCTACGCGGAATAGCCATTTATTCGAAGCCGAGGGGATGACGACTTCTTTGAGCAGCAGTTTGATGACGTCGGCAAAGGGTTGAAAGATGCCGGGCACGAAGCCGAAGATGCTGCCCACTCGGTTTGGGCCTTTGCGCAGCTGTATCCAGCCGATGACCTTGCGTTCCCACAAGGTGGTGAAGGCCACTGAGAGAATCACCGCCACCGTCACGATCAAAATCCAGACCGTGGCCCGCACGTAGTCGGGCAGTGTCGACCAAAACTCGAGCAGCGCCGACATCAGCCCTGCCCTCCGGCTCGACGACTGGCTGCCGCAATGTGGGTCTGCTGCAGCGCGGGACTGCGACGGAGCACCGCATCGATGGAGTACATCGGCACATCGAGCGCACCGAGGTCGAGCTCCGCGGATCCGGCAACCGCCGCGATCGCCGGCACATGATGCGTGACGAGTGCAGCAGGCACCGCGCCGCCCGCATTCGTGCTCACGATGCGCAGCAACTCATCGCGAACCTCTTCGGAGCTCTGGTAGTCGAACCCGTCGAGCTCAAGGTGATTGCCGAGCACGCGCAGAATCTTCCAGCCGGGTCGGGCTTCACCCGGGGGCTTGGAGACCCCGGTCTGACTCTGCGAACGCCCCTCGAGATTGACATAGCTGCCCGAGGTCTCGGCAAAGCTCGCCATGGGTAGCAACACATGAGCGATTTCTTTGAGCTCGTCGGTCACGTACGGCGTCACCGCCACCACACAGGCCGCCGAGCGCAGCGCGCGGGTCGCGAGCGCGGCATCGGCAATATCTGCGGTAGGCTCGATCGCGCCGACGAGCAGGTAGCTGCGCTGCGCCGTCTCGAACATGTCGCGCAGGCCCAGTCCCTGTGCGGGCACCCCCCCGGCTTCGCGGTGCGGGACAACCCCTGCAAGCCAAGCGCCTGCCGAGTTCGCACCTTCGGCCAAGAGACCGAGCGTCGCACCACTCAGGCGAGCGATCTCTCCCGCGAGCGCACGCAAGTCGATCGCGGCCGGATGGCGCAGCGCCATCGCGCCGAGCCACACCGCCCGCGCGCTACCGTTGCACAGCGCGGCGGCGGCCGCGCGCTGATCATCGGTAACGGTGATCCCGCGCAGCAAGCTTGCGTAGGCCGCGCCGGGCTCAATGCCTGCGATCTCGCGCACAGCCGCCAAAATTCCGGCGAGCTCGTGCGCCCAATCCGCAGGGCTCCGTGCAATCTGCATCGCAACCGGGAAACGATACTCACGATCGCTCGAATCGAGGAATGAAATCTTTGCCTTGGCTCGCACAGCAGCCTTGCGCAATCGGTGTGCCAACAACGGCAATTCCGCGCGCAGGTTCGAGCCAACCACGAGCACGCCCGAGAGCGACTCGACCATCGAGAGGCTGATGCCGAGCCCGGGCTGACGCGGGTCGGCCGCCGCGTCGCGAAAATCGCGGGTGCGCAGCCGATGATCGATATTCGAGGAACCGAGTGCGCGCGTCAGTCGCGCGGCAAGATGCATTTCTTCGAGCGTGCAGGAGGGATGCACGAGCGTGCCGGTAGCGCTGCCCCCAGCCTTGAGACCCCGAGCCGCCGCCGACAGCGCCTCTTCCCAACTCGCCTCGCGCCAAACGCCCGCCTCACGCAGCATGGGTTTGAGCAAGCGATCTTCCGCGTGCAAGCCCTCGTAGCTGAAGCGATCGCGATCGGCGATCCAGGTTTCATTGATCTAGTCGTTGGCGCGCGGCACTACACGCTTCAATGTGCCGCGCAGCACATGACCAAAAAGATTGCTGCCGATGCCATCGTGCGGCGACACGAATGGCACTTGGGTCATCTCCCAGGAGCGCCCCTGATAGCGGAAGGGCTTGGAGTTGAGCGCACCCACGGGGCAAAGATCGATGATGTTACCGGAGAGTTCGTGATCGACGCTGCGTTCGATCCAGGTGCCGATCTCCATGTTCTCGCCACGACCCGTGGTACCGAGTTCAGGAATGCCGGCGATGTCCTGACCAAAGCGCACACAGCGCGTGCAGTGAATGCAGCGCGTCATGTCGGTCGAGACCAAAGGTCCGAGATTTTTATCTTTGACAACGCGCTTGCGCTCGCTGAAGCGGGCGATGTCGCGGCCATAGCCGAGCGCGAGATCCTGCAACTCGCACTCGCCGCCCTGGTCACATATCGGGCAATCGAGCGGATGGTTGATGAGCAGAAACTCCATCGTCGCTTTTTGCGCCCCGATGGCCAGCTTCGACTTCGTGAAAATCTTCATACCCTCGGCGACCGGCGTCGCGCAGGCAGGCAAGGGCTTGGGCGCCTTCTCGACTTCGACGAGACACATGCGGCAATTCGCCGCGATCGGCAACTTGTCGTGGTAGCAAAAACGCGGCACATAAGCGCCGTGCTGATCAGTGACGTGGATGATCATCGCGCCCCTGCGCGCCTTGACCGCCTTGCCGTCGACTTCGACGTTGATGAGATCGTCTTGAGGATTCGCTGCCATCGTCGGCCCGCGCGGCTTACGCCGCCTCCTTCTGGCCGTCGACGAGACTGCGACCGCCGTGCTGAATCATGTATTCGAACTCGTGACGGAAGCGCTGCAAGAAGCTTTGCACCGGCCACGCGGCGGCGTCGCCGAGCGCGCAGATGGTGTGACCCTCGATGCGATTGGCCACATCGATGAGCAGCTGCAGATCTTCCATGCGGCCCTGCCCCGCAACGATTCGCTTGAGCACGCGATTGAGCCAACCCGTGCCCTCGCGACAGGGCGTGCACTGACCGCAGGATTCCGACTTGTAAAAGCGCGAGATGCGCTCGAGCGTGCGCACCATGCAGGTGGTTTCGTCCATGACGATCACCGCCGCCGAGCCCACCGATGAACCGACCGCGCGCAGCGAGTCGTAGTCCATGTTGACGCCCATCATCACATCACCCGGGACGACCTTGACCGAGGAGCCACCGGGAATCACCGCCTTCAGCTTGCGACCACCGCGCACGCCGCCAGCGATCTCCAGCAAATCTTTGAATGGGATGCCGAGCGGCAACTCGAAGTTGCCCGGCTTCTCGACGTGACCCGAGACCGAAAAAATCACCGTACCGCCGGCATTGGTGGTACCGAGCTTCGCAAACCATTCTGATCCTTTGCGAAGGATGCTGGGCACCGAGGCGTAGCTCTGAGTGTTATTGATGGTGGTCGGTTGACCGTACAAACC
>JBJTAV010000110.1:0-19877 GCA_046091005.1 Gammaproteobacteria bacterium
ATCGGCGATGCCCGCGTGGGCGCGCTCGTCGGCAACCCGCACGTGCAGCGTGCAGAGCTCGTGAGTTTCGTTGCGGAGCTTGTCGGCGCATCAGGCAACGAGAAGGCGCTCAACTATTTGCGTCTGCTTGCGGACAACGGCCGCCTCGCGCTGTTGCCACAGATTGCCGTGCAGTACGCCGCATTGCGTGCGGAGGTCGAGAACACGGTGGACGTCACCGTCACCTCGGCATTGCCGCTCACGGCAGAACAGACCGACAAATTGACGCAGGCACTCACCCGCCGCTTGCGCCGCACGGTTTGTCTATCTTCGACGGTCGATCCGTCGCTGATCGGTGGCGCCGTGGTTCGCGCGGGCGATTTCGTCGTCGACGGCTCGCTTCGCGGGCGAGTCGAGCGACTCGGTAACACGATGGCCGGCGCCTAATGCGCCGTCCGCACCAGGTTTTTTAGAGGACCAGACATGTCCATCAAGGCATCCGAGATTTCCGATCTCATCAAGCAGCGTATCGATCGCTTCCAGTCGGCCGCCGAGGCCCGCAACGTCGGCACGATCGTGTCGGTCACGGACGGCATCTGCCGCATCCATGGCCTCGCCGACGTGCGCTACGGTGAAATGATCGAGTTCCCGGGCAACCTTTTCGGGCTCGCGCTCAACCTCGAGCAAGACTCGGTAGGTGCGGTCGTGCTCGGCGACTACAAATCTTTGAAGGAAGGCGATACCGTCAAAACGACGGGCCGCATCCTCGAAGTGCCGGTCGGTCCGGAGCTGCTCGGTCGTGTGGTCGATGCGCTCGGTAATCCGATCGACGGCAAGGGCCCGCTCAAAACGTCGCGCACGGCGCCGATCGAGCGCGTCGCGCCCGGCGTCATCTACCGCAAGTCGGTGAGCCAGCCGGTACAGACCGGGTACAAGGCCATCGACTCGATGGTGCCGGTGGGTCGCGGACAGCGCGAACTCATCATCGGCGATCGTCAGACCGGCAAGACGGCGCTCGCCGTCGACACCATCATCAACCAGAAGTCCTCCGGCATTAAGTGCATCTACGTCGCAATCGGACAAAAGCAGTCCTCGATCGCGAATGTGGTCGCCAAGCTCGAAGAGAACGGCGCGCTGGATCACACCATCGTCGTCGCAGCCTCCGCCTCGACGCCTGCCGCGATGCAGTACCTCGCCGCATACTCGGGCGTGACGATGGGCGAGTACTTCATGGACAACGGGCAAGACGCCCTCATCATCTACGACGATCTGTCCAAGCAGGCCGTCGCCTATCGCCAGATTTCCTTGCTGCTGCGACGCCCGCCGGGTCGCGAAGCATTCCCTGGCGACGTGTTCTATCTCCACTCCCGTCTGCTCGAGCGTAGTGCTCGCGTGAACGAGGAGTATGTCGAGATGGTCACGAAGGGCGCGGTCAAGGGAAAGACCGGGTCACTCACGGGTCTGCCCATTATCGAAACCCAGGCGGGTGACGTGACGGCGTTCGTACCGACCAACGTCATCTCCATCACCGACGGTCAGATCTTCCTCGAAACCGATCTCTTCAACGCGGGCATCCGTCCTGCGATGAACGCCGGTATCTCGGTGTCTCGCGTCGGTGGCGCCGCACAGACCGACATCATCAAAAAGCTCGGCGGCGGCATCCGCCTCGCGCTCGCTCAGTACCGCGAACTTGCGGCCTTTGCACAGTTCGCCTCCGATCTCGACGACGCGACGCGCAAGCAGCTCGAGCGTGGTGTGCGCGTGACCGAGGTCATGAAGCAGAAGCAGTACGCGCCGATGTCGGTGGCCGAGATGGCGTTGACGATTTACGCCGTCAACAACGGCTACATGGACAAGGCTGATCGCAAAAAGGTCGTCGATCTCGAAGTGGCTCTCCAGACGTTCGCCAAATCGGCATACAAGGTCGCGCTCGACGCCATCAATGCCGAGCCCGTCCTGAAGAAGCACGAAGAGACGCTCAAGAAGATCTGCGACGACTTCGCGGCGACTGGCACTTACTAAGGCCTTCGACTGACATGCCCGGCACAAAGGAAATACGCACCAAGATCACGAGTGTCAAAAGCACTCAGAAGATCACCAAGGCCATGGAGATGGTCGCGGCGAGCAAAATGCGCCGCGCTCAGGATCGCATGCGTCTGTCGCGCCCGTATGCCAAGAAGATCCGCGTCGTCATCGGGCACTTGAACAAGGCGAATCCCGACTACAAGCATCCGTTCCTCGTTGAGCGCGAGCCGAAGTCGGTCGGCATCATCGTGGTCTCGAGTGATCGCGGCCTGTGCGGTGCGCTCAACACCAACGTGTTCAAGAGCACCTTGATGCTCATGCGCGAGTGGCAGGGCAAGGGCGCCAAGGTCAACCTGTGCCTGCTGGGCAGCAAGGGCGTGGCGTTCTTCCGTCGTCTCGGCACGCCGATACTCGCCAGCGTGACCGGACTCGGTGACAAGCCGCACGTGAAAGATCTGCTCGGCTCCGTCAAGGTCATGCTTGATGGCTACCGTGACGGTGGCATCGATCGTTTATTCATTGTCAATGCTGAGTTCGTCAACACCATGACGCAGAAGCCCGCTGTGACGCAGCTGCTGCCGGTGCAGACTACTGACGACGGCGATCTGCAGGACATGTGGGACTACATCTACGAGCCCAACGCAGGGGATATTCTCGATGGTGTACTCATGCGCTACATCGAGTCGCAGGTCTACCGCGGTGCCGTGGAAAGCGTGGCCTGTGAAATGGCCGCACGCATGGTGGCTATGAAAGCCGCCTCGGACAACGCGGGCAAACTCATCGGCGATCTGCAACTCGTCTATAACAAGGCGCGGCAGGCCGCGATTACCAAAGAACTGGCGGAGATCGTGGGCGGCGCCGCAGCCGTCTGATTTCTCGACCGACATTACGCATTCAACGAATCAAGGCACAGGGTACCGACATGGCAACGGGCAAGATTACGCAGATCATCGGCGCGGTCATCGACGTGGAGTTTACCCGCGAGTCGATCCCGAAGGTCTACGAGGCGCTGAAGCTCACCGACGTCGATTTGACGCTGGAGGTCCAGCAGCAGCTCGGCGACGGCGTAGTGCGCACCATCGCGATGGGTGCCTCGGAAGGTTTGAAGCGCGGTCTCGCCGTCGAGTCGACGGGCGCGCCGATCTCGGTCCCGGTGGGTTCCGCAACGCTCGGTCGCATCATGGACGTGCTCGGTGCGCCGCAGGACAACCGCGGTGCTGTCGCCTCCAAAGAAAAGTGGCCAAGTCACCGTCCGGCGCCCTCGTACGACGAGCAGGCCGGTGGTCAGGACCTGCTGGTGACCGGCATCAAAGTGATTGACCTGCTTGCGCCATTCGCCAAAGGCGGCAAGGTCGGTCTGTTCGGCGGCGCGGGCGTTGGCAAGACCGTCAACATGCTTGAGCTCATCAACAACATCGCCAAACAGTACAGCGGCTTGTCCGTGTTCGCCGGCGTCGGTGAGCGTACCCGTGAAGGCAACGACTTCTATCACGAGATGGCGGAGTCGGGCGTCATCGATCTCGAGAAGCTCGAGAACTCGAAAGTGGCGATGGTATACGGTCAGATGAACGAGCCACCCGGCAACCGTCTGCGCGTGGCGCTCACGGGTCTCACCATGGCCGAGTACTTCCGCGACGAAGTGCGCGAAGACGGCGGCAAGGGCCGCGACGTGCTGTTCTTCGTCGACAACATCTACCGTTACACCCTCGCCGGCACCGAAGTGTCGGCACTGCTCGGCCGTATGCCGTCGGCGGTGGGTTACCAGCCGACGCTCGCCGAAGAAATGGGCGTGCTGCAGGAGCGCATCACCTCGACGAAGACCGGCTCGATCACCTCGATCCAGGCCGTATACGTTCCGGCCGACGATCTGACCGACCCTCGCCCGCCACGACCTTCGCGCACCTGGATGCCACTGTCGTGTTGTCGCGCCAGATCGCAGCACTCGGAATCTACCCGGCCGTAGATCCTCTGGATTCCACCAGCCGCCAGCTTGATCCGCTGGTCGTGGGTGAGGAGCACTACAACGTTGCGCGTGGTGTGCAGAACGTACTGCAGCGTTATAAGGAACTGCAGGACATCATCGCGATTCTTGGGATGGACGAGTTGTCTGAGGAAGATAAGCTCACCGTGTTCCGCGCCCGTAAGATCCAGCGCTTCCTCTCGCAGCCATTCAACGTCGCCAAGGTCTTCACGGGCCAGGACGGCAAGATCGTTCCGCTCAAGGAAACCATCCGCGGCTTCAAGGGCATCCTCGCCGGCGAATACGACCACCTGCCCGAGCAGGCGTTCTACATGGTCGGTTCGATCGACGAGGCCGTGGAGAAGGCCAAGACGCTGCAGTAATTGCCGCGCCCACTAGAGCACACAGCCATGGCCGACACCACCATCTATTGCGACATCGTCAGCGCCGAGGGCGAGATCTTTTCGGGTCCCGCGAAGATGGTGTTCGTGCCCGCGGCGCAGGGCGAAATTGGAATCGCGCCACGTCACGCGCCGCTGCTCACGATGATCAAGGCCGGCGAAGTGCGTGTGCAGACGCCGGACGGTCAGGAGCAATTTTTCTTTGTTGGTGGTGGTGCTTTGGAGATCCAGCCGAAGAAGATCACCGTGCTGGCTGACACCGCGGTGCGCGCCAAGGACATGGACGAGGCAGCAGCCCTCGACGCGAAGCAGCGCGCCGAGGAAGCGCTCAAGGGCAATATCGACAAGATCGAGCAGGCCGAAGCGCTTGCCGAGCTCGCCCGAGCCGCGGCGCAGCTGAAGATGATCCAGAAGCTGCGCAAGATCAAAGGCTAACCATGCCCGCGCAGTCGGGCCACACACTCTCGGTCGTCATTCTTGCTGCCGGTCAGGGCAAGCGGATGAAATCCGACCTGCCCAAAGTACTGCAGCCGCTGGCGGGTAAACCCTTGCTGCGGCATGTGATCGACACAGCGAGACAATTGCAGCCCAACTCTTTGCACGTGGTGTACGGCCACGGCGGCGAGCGGGTGCGCGAGGCGCTTGCCTCGGTGGGCGTCTCCTCGTGGTGCCTGCAGGCCGAGCAACTCGGTACGGGCCATGCGGTGCAGCAGGCGTTGCCGGCGCTACGCGATGGGGATCTCGCGCTGATTCTCTACGGCGATGTACCGCTCGTGAGTGCCGACACCCTGAGCGCCCTTATGGCGCTCGCCGGCCCAAAGACCATGAGCCTGCTTACGGTGATGCTCGCCGATCCCACCGGCTACGGCCGCATCGTGCGCGATGCGCGCGGCAAGGTTCGTCGCATCGTCGAGCAAAAAGACGCCAGCGCTCGCGAGTGCAAGATCCGCGAGGGCAACACCGGCGTGATGGCTGTGCCGGTCAAGTGGCTGCGCCGTTGGCTCGGCAAGCTCAAGAACAGCAACGCGCAGGGCGAGTACTACCTTACCGACATCATCGCCATGGCCGTGCGCGACAAGGTCGGCGTTGCGCCGCTCGTTGCCCCGACTGTCGCCGAGGTGCAGGGCATCAACGACAAGTTGCAGCTCGCTGAGGTCGAAGCCCACTACCGGGCGGCCCGGGCGCGCGAACTTATGCTGGCTGGAGTGACCGTGGTCGACCCGGCACGCCTCGACGTGCGGGGCAGGCTGCGCACCGGGCGCGATGTGTTCATCGACGCGAACGTGGTCTTCGAGGGTGAGGTGCAGCTGGGCGATCGGGTACACATTGGCCCGAATTGCGTGCTGCGCGACTGTCGTATCGACGACGACGTGCGGGTGCAGTCGCACTGTGTGATCGAGGACGCGACGGTGGGCGCCGGTTCGATTATTGGCCCGTTTGCCCGGCTGCGCCCGGGCGCTGCCTTGGCGGCCGACGTTCATATCGGCAACTTCGTCGAGGTCAAAAATTCATCAATGGCAGTAGGCTCAAAAGCCAATCATTTGGCGTATGTAGGCGATGCCACGGTCGGCGCACGGGTGAATATCGGCGCGGGTACCATCATTGCCAACTACGATGGCGCCAACAAACACCACACCACGATCGGCGATGACGCTCACACGGGTTCGAACTCCGTCTTGGTCGCGCCTATCACGGTCGGTGAGGGCGCGACCATCGGCGCAGGATCGACTGTGACGCGTACGGTACCCCCGGGTAAACTGACGGTCGCCCGGGCCAAACAAATGACCCTGGACGGCTGGAAGCGGCCCTGAAAAGTCCGTAAGCCTTGAATTCCCCGGGAGCCCCCAAAGATCATGTGTGGAATCGTCGGCGCCATCGCAAACCGTGACATCGTCCCCGTGCTCGTTGAGGGCCTGCGGCGCCTCGAGTACCGCGGTTATGACTCCGCCGGAGTGGCCGTGCTTAACGGCACCGGCCACCTCAAGCGGGTGCGTACGGTCGGCAAGGTACAGATGCTGCAGGACGCTATCGACGCCTCGCCGACTCACGGTGAGCTCGGCGTTGCCCACACCCGTTGGGCGACGCACGGCGTGCCCTCTGAGTGCAATGCCCACCCCCACATCTCGCGCGACGGCCTTGCGATCGTCCACAACGGCATCATCGAGAACCACGAGGAATTGCGCGACGAGCTCCGGCGGTCGGGCTACGAGTTCACCTCGGACACCGACACCGAAGTCATCGCTCACCGCATTCACCACCACCTGAAATCCACCGCCGATCTATTCAAGGCGGTTAGGGGCACCGTAGCGGAGCTAGAGGGCGCCTACGCGCTCGCCGTGGTCAGCGAGACAGACCGAGAGCGCATCATCCTCGCCCGCGAAGGCTGCCCCGTCGTCATCGGCTTTGGTGACGGCGAAAACTTCGTCGCCGCCGATGTGGCGGCACTGCTCCCCGTAACCCGGCGCTTCATGTTCCTTGAAGAGGGTGACGTCGCTGAAGTACGCCGGACCTCGGTTCGAGTGCTTGACCGCGAGGGCTCAGCAGCTGAGCGTACGGTGCGCGAGAGCGAGCTGTCAGCGGATGCCGCGAACAAGGGTCCTTACGCCCACTTCATGCTCAAGGAAATCCATGAGCAACCGCGCGCGATCGCTGACACCTTGCAGGAGCGCGTCGCCAATGGACGGCTGCTCGAAGCCGCGTTCGGTCCAGCGGCCACGGCAGTGTTCAAACGTACCGAACACGTCCATATCGTCGCGTGCGGTACGAGTTTCCACGCGGGGTCCGTCGCCCGCTATCTAATCGAACAGATCGCCAAGGTACCGTGCAGCGTCGAGATTGCCAGCGAATACCGCTATCGTAACCCGGTAGTGCAAAAGAATTCCTTGTTCGTGACGATCTCCCAGTCGGGTGAAACCGCCGATACGCTGGCTGCCTTGCGCTTGGCGAAGCAGGCCGGCTATCTGAGCTCGCTCGCGATCTGCAACGTGCCGGAAAGCTCGCTCGTCCGCGAGTCCGAACTCGTCATGCTTACCCGCGCGGGCCCCGAAATTGGTGTGGCCTCGACCAAGGCGTTTACCACTCAGCTTGTTGCGCTTGGCATGTTGGTGGTTGCGCTCGCCAAGCATCACGGTGCCGGCCCCGAGCGCGAGCGTACCCTCATCAATCGCCTCGTCGAATTACCGGGGTTGATGGAAAAGACGCTGGCGCTTGACCCTGTCATCCGTGAGCTCGCCAAGCGATTTGCCGATAAGCACCACGCACTGTTTCTCGGTCGCGGCACCATGCACCCGATTGCCATGGAAGGCTCGCTGAAGCTCAAGGAAATTTCGTACATTCATGCCGAGGCTTATGCTGCGGGTGAACTCAAGCACGGGCCGCTCGCACTCGTCGATGCGGATATGCCCGTCATCACGGTGGCGCCGAATACCGACCTGCTCGAGAAGCTGAAGTCGAACCTGATGGAGGTTCGTGCGCGCGGCGGCGAGCTATTCGTGTTCGCCGATCCGGAAGCTGGCATTCAGCCCTCGGAGGGGGTCACCGTGATCACCATGCCTCGCCACGTGAGTTACGTGCAGGCACCGGCGATCTACACCATTCCGCTGCAGCTGCTGTCGTACCACGTCGCCATCTTGCGCGGCACGGACGTCGACCAACCTCGTAATCTCGCAAAGTCGGTGACGGTCGAGTAGCCCGCGCCGCGCGCAAATCGTTACTGACGCCGCAGGCGACCGCCTTCACGCGGACCCCGTCGCTCGCCCATGCCGTCTCGGCCGTCCATCTCACCCATTTGACCGCGACGTTCCTCCATGCGTTCGCGACGCTCGGCGCGCCGGGCTTCGAGCGCATTGCGTTGCTCTGGCGTCAATACTGCCTGCATTTGCGAGCGGAGCTGTTCCTGCTGATCGCGCAACTGTGCGCGCGCCGCATCAAGATTCGCGCGGGCTTCGGCCGTCACGGCGGCATAGTTCGGATCGTCGGGCTTGGCGTTGGCCAGCGTTTGTTGAGCCGTGCGTACCTGGTCGCGCAGCGGCTCCGTGGCGGCGCGATGAGTTTCCGACACGCCACGCAACTGACTACGCTGCGCATCGCTAAGACCGAGTTGCACGAACGCGCGCTGCATTCGTTGCTCGGGCGATGGGCCGTCGTCCGCTTTGGCGATGGCTGTGGTGAGTAGCGTTGCCGCTACAGCGGCCGCAATCAACAAGTTCTTGATGTTCATGAGGTCTCCTGAAACGTCAGCCAAAGAAAGATCGTACGTTGATCAGACTGCCGCCGCGCATGCCCATTCCGCTGCGCGCTGCAAAAGATCCGGAAAGTTTCGGCAAGATTTGTCAAGGCAGACGGCACCACGTTTCACCGCTATCCTTGGGTACGGTTCGATTGACTACTACGGAGACGCCCCATGTCTGTTGCTCGAATGTTTCGCCAGGCTGGCTTGACCCTCGCCGCCCTCACCGCGTGTGCTACGACGTGGGCGCAGTCGTTCGAGCTCGCCCCACTGCCTTACCCTCATAATGCGCTGGCGCCCGTGATCGATGAGCAGACCATGCAGATTCACCATGGTCGCCACCACAAGGCCTACGTGGATAACCTCAACGCGGCGATCGCCAAGGAGGCTACGCTGCAGGGCAAGTCGCTCGATGCCCTGTTCAGCAGCATGTCGCAGCTGCCGGTTGCGGTACGCAACAACGGCGGCGGCCACTGGAATCACACCTTCTTCTGGCAGTCGATGACCCGCCCGGGACAAGGCGGTGCTCCTTCGGCGGCCCTGCAGGCCGCGATCAATCGTGACTTCGGGTCCCAAGATGCCTTCAAGGCGGCGTTCAAGGCTGCCGGTCTCGGCCGCTTCGGCTCGGGCTGGGCGTGGTTGATCGTGGGTGCCGACGGCAAGCTCAAGATCACCTCGACCCCGAATCAGGACAACCCGCTCATGGATGTTGCAGCCGATCGCGGCACGCCACTGCTCGGTAACGATGTCTGGGAGCATGCCTATTACCTGCAGTACCAAAACAAGCGCGGCGACTATCTCGACGCCTGGTGGCAAGTCGTCGACTGGAATGTCATGTCCGCGCGGTACGCGGCGACCACTACCGCCGCTCGATAAACCGTGGGTGAGGCCGCTGGCCCGACCGACAACCCGCGCCTTTCCAAGCGGATGGGCGAACTTGGTTTATGTTCGCGTCGCGAAGCTGAGGAGTGGATCGTCAACGGCTGGGTGCGGGTTGACGGCCAAGTCGTCGACACCTTGGGTGTCCGTGTGGCGCGGACGGTTCACATCGAGGTCGACCCCGCTGCGCGGGCTCAGCAACGTGAGCAGGTCACCATCATCCTCCACAAGCCCGTAGGCTACGTCTCGGGGCAGGCAGAGGACGGCTACGAGCCCGCGGTTGTGCTCGTCCGCCCGGACAATCATTGGAGCGGTGACACCTCGGGTATCGTCTTCAAAAACACCCACGCGCAGGGTCTCGCGCCGGCCGGCCGCCTCGACATCGACTCGACGGGTCTTCTCGTGCTTACGCAGGATGGGCGTATCGCCAAGCAACTGATTGGTGCCGATTCAGGCATCGACAAAGAATATCTGGTGCGCGTCGAAGGGCATTTGTCAGATCGTGGTATGCAGTTGCTGCGTCACGGGCTGAGACTCGATGGCGTGACCTTGCGGCCCGCACAGGTGAGCTGGCAGAACAGCGATCAACTTCGCTTTATCTTGCGCGAAGGACGCAAGCGACAGATCCGGCGTATGTGCGAGCTCGTCGGTTTGCGGGTGACCGGTCTGAAGCGCGTACGCACTGGTCGCGTCCCTCTCGGTCCATTACCTGCAGGGCAGTGGCGTTATCTGGCGCCCGGCGAGCAGTTTTAATCGTCATCAACTCCGCACCAGTTCATACGCACACAGGTTGACGGCAGTCGCGAGATTCAAGGATTCGATCGCGCCACTGCCCGGGATGGTAAATGAGGTGAACTGCGCGCCCGTGGCGGTATCACCCGGCAGGCCTCGCGCTTCGTTGCCGAAGAGATAACACGGAAAGTCGCGGAACTGCGGCGACTGGATGCTCGTGCCCTGCATGTCGAGTCTTGCGATGTGCGTGTAGCGTTCGACGAGTGTCTCCAGTGGCACGTCGGTTTCGACGGGTACATGAAAGTGTGCGCCCATCGCGGCGCGTAGTACTTTCGCGTTGTACGGATCAACGCTCTGCGGCGTCAGTAGACAGCGGAAGTGTCCGAACCACGCGAGTGTCCGCAGGATCGTACCGAGGTTGCCCGGGTCCTGGATCTCATGCAGACACATCACACGTTCGTCCGCTCGGGGTAGGGCCGGTGGCAGCATTGGCACGACGGCGACGATGCCCTGTGCGGAGCGGGTTTCACTCAACTGCGCCATATGTCGGGCATTGATCACGTGCGTCTTTAACTTGCTGGGCCACGCGCCGCGCTCGTGAGTGATGTACACCTCAGCGGTACGCAAGCGGGCATCGTGCTCCGCGGCACGCTGCAACTCGAGCACCAGATGCTCACCCTCGAGCAGATAGCGACGCTCGGCTTCGCGCCCCTTCTTATGATGCAGTTCCTTGAGCGCGTCGAAATTCATAGGTTTGCCGCGACCGCCTCTGCGACTTTGATGCCATCCACGGCTGCCGAGAGGATGCCTCCTGCGTATCCCGCGCCTTCACCACACGGGTAAAGGCCGCGCACGTTCCGGCTCTGCAAATGCTGTGGATCACGTGTGATCCGCAGTGGCGAGGAAGTTCGGCTCTCAACACCCGTCAACACCGCATCAGCGCGATCGAAGCCGCGGATCTCGCGACCGAACGCCGGTAGCGCTTCGCGAATGGCGTCGATCGCATACGCTGGCAGCGCTTCCGACAGGTCGCTCCATTGCACGCCGGGCTTGTAAGACGGTTCGATGTCACCCACTGCGGTCGATGGCTGGCCTTTGAGAAAATCACCCACGAGTTGGGCCGGTGCGCAGTAGTTGCGCCCACCGAGTTCATACGCTTTCGACTCCAGTTGCTCTTGCAGTGCGATACCGGCCAATGCGCTGCCTGGGTAATCGTGCGCAGGATCGACGCCCACGACGATGCCGGCATTGGCGTTGCGTTCGTTACGGGAATACTGACTCATGCCGTTGGTCACGACCCGCTCGGGCTCCGAGGTCGCCGCGACCACAGTACCTCCCGGGCACATGCAGAAGCTGTATACCGAGCGACCGTTACTCGCGTGGTGCACGAGCTTATAGTCCGCCGCCCCGAGCGCCGGGTGCCCTGCGAATCGACCGAGTCGAACCTTATCGATCATCGATTGTGGATGCTCGATACGAAAGCCGATGGCAAACGGCTTTGCTTCCATTAAGACGCCGCGTCTTTCGAGCATACGGAAGGTGTCGCGCGAACTATGCCCGAGTGCGAGCACTACGTGGCGGCTATGCAGCACTTCGCCGCTGTCGAGCACTACCGCTTCGATTTGCCCGGCATCGATGACCACGTCGGTGACTTTGCTCTCGAAACGTACCTCGCCACCCAGGCTGATGATCTCGCGGCGCATGGCTGCCACGACGCCCGTGAGTCGAAATGTGCCGATATGCGGCTTGCTGACGTACAAAATCTCTGGCGGTGCGCCGGCCCGCACGAACTCCTGCATTACCTTGCGGCCGAGGTAGCGCGGATCCTTGATCTGGCTGTAAAGCTTGCCGTCGGAGAAGAGGCCCGCGCCACCTTCGCCGAACTGTACGTTGGAGACCGGATCCAGCGTATGTTGTCGCCACAGTCCCCAGGTGTCCTGCGTCCGCTGGCGTACTTCACGACCGCGCTCGAGTACGATGGGTCGATAGCCTTGCTGCGCGAGGATCAGCGCTGCGAACAAACCCCCGGGCCCAAAACCGATGACGATCGGACGCTCCTGCAACCCGCTGCGGGCGTGTGTCGGGGGCTGATAGCGGGTGTCGGGCGCTGGCATGACCTGCCGATCGTTCGCCAAGCGCCGCAGCACCGCGGCCTCATCGCGCACCTCTGCATCGATGATGTACACGAAGGTAATAACACTGCTCTTACGTCGTGCGTCATAGCTGCGTTTGTAGACGGTGAAATCGACCAGCGCCGATTCGTCGATTCCAAGGCGCTGCACGATGGCCGTGCGCAGCACTTCGTGCCCCACTTCGCGGGCGTCGGCATCCATCGGCAGCGGCAGTTCGGTAATGCGAAGCAACGGGCTATCCTGAAAAACGCTAGTCTATAGCGATCATGGCCCGAACCAAGAGCAGCAGCCAGTGGCTGCGTCGTCACGTCACCGATCCGTTCGTCAAGCAGGCACAGAAGGACGGCTATCGCTCGCGCTCGGCGTACAAACTCATCGAGCTCGATCAGAAGGACAAGCTGTTTCGTTCCGGTATGCGGGTCATGGACCTCGGCTCGGCGCCGGGCGGCTGGTCGCAGGTGGCGGGGCGTCTGGTGGGCGCCAAAGGTCGAGTCTTGGCGACAGACATTCTGCCCATGGATCCCCTGACAAATGTGGATTTCATCCAGGGCGACTTTACGGATGACGCCATCGTGCAGCAGATCCACGATTGGTTGCAGGGCGCGAAGTTCGATCTGATCGTTTCGGACATTGCGCCGAACATCACCGGTATCGACTCAGCCGATCAGGCCTCCTCGATGTACTTTCTTGAGCTCGCCCTCGATACCGTCCGAAAGACACTGAAGCCCGGTGCAGCCTTCGTCGCCAAGATGTTCCAGGGCGAAGGGTCGGATGCTTATCTGAAAGAGCTCCGTCGCAGCTTCGACAAGGTGTCGATTCGCAAGCCTGCCGCCTCACGCCCGGAGTCACGCGAGGTATACATCGTCGCCAAGGGTTTCAAGGGCGAGTGACGAGAGTTTGCTCAGTCAGCGGGATTTCAACAGCTGCTCTTCGATTTTGTAGAACGCCGAGTGCTCACCCTTGCGTTGCAGATCGCCGCCGACGATGAAATAGGCGGCGCCGCGCTCTGCTTGGCGATCGATCCAGAGTCCGGATACGAGCCCGTAAGCTTCGCCTGCATGACCGATACGGGGTTGGGCGTCGCCAAACGGATCGTCGCGGCAGTTGGGCCCCTCTGTGGCAAGCGTCTGCACGGCAAGGCCGTAACGACAGAAAAATGCGCCGCCTGGGTCGCCCGTTTCGGCTTCGAACGTTTCGCCATTTCGACCATCGTAAGTCCACACTGGCGTCGTCAGCAGGCGGATCGACTCTTTGCGCAGGAACCGTCCGGCGCCTTGGGCGCCATCATTGAGCAGCAAGCGGCCGATACGCGCTAAATCATTGGCAGAAATACGCAGCCCGCCCTGAGGCGAGAACATCGCTCCGTTCCGACCCGCTTGCCAGCGATCCAGATCGCATTGCCCGTCGGCACTGGGTACGACCGGACAGCGCGGAGGCTGCCCCTGCAGCTCGTCCGCTTGCACCGTGCCATCGGCGTCATAAAGCACGACCGCGCGACTGAGCGACGCGGGTGGACAGGATGCCCAGTTGAAACAGGCGGTCACGCCAAGCGGCTCCAAGACGAGCCGCTGCATGAGCCGATCGAACCGCTCACCCGTCGCGCGCTCCATCACTGAGGCGACTACAGGGAAGTTGAGGTTGGTGTAGCGGAAAAACGTGCCTGGTCCGTGCTCGGCGTCCCAGGCTTTCGGGTCGTCGAGCTTATCTTTGAGCGCAGCATCGTAAGGAATCACATATCCAGCCGCATCGGTGATACTCGAGCGATGTGACAGCAGCAGTCGCAGCGTGATGGGTACGTCTCGATATTGCGGGTGTCGCAGAGGCCAACCGAGCCACGCCGAGACGTCGCGGTCAAGGTCAAGCACGCCTGATTCCACCAGGCGCATCACGCCTAGCCCCACCACCAACTTCGAGATTGAAGCGATACGCACCGGATCGTCCGCACTCAGCGCGCGGCCAGTCGTACGATCTGCCAAGCCTTCAGTCTGTACGCTCACTGTGCCCGCTCGATCAAAAACGATCTTTACCGAAGCCTGCGGACCTGGCGCGGCCCTGGAATCTGCAGCGGCGAATATGCTGCTGATTAACGCCACGCAAAGTGTGATTACTCGAGTATTCATGCGGTCAGTCGTTCCGTGAGCCCCGACGCGCGTTGTACGCGCCGCAGACAAGCGTAGCGAACGAGAGCGGGATCCGCCCACACCGTCACGGACTTTCGTGCCCGGCTCACGGCGGTGTAGAGCCACTCCCTCGTGAGCAGCGGTGACTCGCGAGGCGGCAACACGACAAGGACATGATCAAACTCCGAGCCTTGGCTGCGATGCACCGTCATGGCATAGAGCGGGGCATATTCGGGCAAGCGCGCCGCCAGAACGCGCCGCAATTCGCCGCCTGCTGTACGGAAACAAGCGTAGAGACGGTCGTCATCGATAGCGCGATCGAGCACAGCGCTGTCGCCATTGAACACCTGCAACGCGTAGTCGTTGCGCAGTACAACGAGTGGCGCACCATGATAGAGCCCCTCGCGCGAATCGATCAGTCCGTCACTCGCAAACGCGTCCCGGATCGTCTCGTTGATGCGTGTTGTTCCAGCCGGGCCCCCACGCGTGGCACACAGTATCCTCGCACTCTCGAAAGCGGCCAGTCTGTCAGCCGGCTCCTGACATCGCAGAGCGCTGCGGTAGGCGCTCGAAACCGATGCACCCTGTAACGCTTTG
Organism: Gammaproteobacteria bacterium; assembly: GCA_046091005.1. Lineage (GTDB taxonomy): Bacteria > Pseudomonadota > Gammaproteobacteria > Steroidobacterales > Steroidobacteraceae > UBA964. Next base: position 15,054 of record JBJTAV010000110.1, read on the forward strand.
CCGAGTCCTTCGGTCGTGGGCAGCGGCATCAGCTGGACGTCCGGGTGCTTCTGACTCTCCAGCACCTCCAGGGCAAGGTCCGCATCGCCCGCGCGGATCGCTGCACACAATGCACCGATGCCACTGTCGGTGGCGAAGCGCCACGGTTTACGGAGCGTGACGAGCGCGGACCCGAGTCTCGCACTCGCTGCTGTGATGTCGGCAAGTACAGAGCCCACCTCAACCGAGGCCAGCTGGTCAGGGTCGCCGATCAGGATGATGCGCGCGTCGGGTCGTAGCGCCGCAAACAGTTTGGCCATCAGCGGCAAGTCGACCATTGAGGATTCGTCGACGATCACCACGTCGCTCGCCAGCGGCCGATTCGCATCGTGCCGGAAGAATGCCGAGTCTGCGCGGGCACCGAGCAGTCGATGCAGCGTCGAGGCGACACGCGGAATGCGCTCGCGTAGCGACTCCTCGATCGGCAAGGTCATCAGCTGCGCTGCGATGCTTTGCTGCATGCGATGCGCCGCCTTACCGGTGGGCGCGGCCAGGGAGATATGCAGCTCCGGGGTCTCAGTGAGCAACTCAACGAGGATGCGCAGCACGGTGGTGGTCTTGCCCGTACCAGGACCGCCCGCGACCACCATGAAGCGACGAGTGCGAACCGCATCGATCGACGTATCAATCTGCTCATCGGCGCTGACCCGTTCGAGGATGCGCACCGCAAGATCACGCTCATACTCGTAATAGCGATGCAGGTACAGCCGATTACTGCTATCGAGTACCAGCGGTTTGAACTCACCCGGCTGCTGCGCGACCAGTCCACTTGTCAGTAAATCGTCTCGCCAACTCGCCGTGGATGGCCAAGGTGATCGCGTGGAAGTCGCTCCAAACTCATCAGATAGGAGCTGACCCAGTTCGAGGCACAAGTGTCCGCGTCGCAGCAGGCTGCTCAGCAAGGCGGCTGCGTGACCGATCCAGCGCGAGGCCGGTGCCTGCATCGACAAATGCCGCGCCAGTGCGCGATCAAGCGCCGAGAAGCGCTCGTCTGCCAAAAATAACTGTAGATCGTTCATAGCGCGACCCCCGCTGGGCGCAGCAGGGTGTCTGCGAGCTCATGAACAAACGCGGCGGCTGGTCGCGAAAAGTGCACACCGCGCTCAGGGTGAGCCGCATCGATGCCCCGAACGAAGATATAAAAAATACCGCCGAAGTGCTGTTCGTATTGGTAGCCAGGTACCCGCGCGGCGAGATGCCGGTCGAGCGCCAGCGTGTAAAGGAGCGATTGCAAGATATACGCTTCACGGAGCATGACCGATTGGAGCCGCGCTGGCGCATAGTGCGCGGTATCGTTGCCGAGCCAGTTGGACTTCCAATCGGCAAGGTAGAACCGACCTTCATGCTCGAAGATCAAATCGATCACGCCATTGAGAAAACCATCAGCTGGCTGGAAGCTGAGTCTCTGGATCAAGGTTCCAAGCTCTGTAGCCTCAGCGCGAGTCGCTACGGCAAGCAGATCCTGGCAAGTGAATGCCCGGGTCGGATAGAAAAACGCGGCCTCGTTGAGTCTCGCCTGCATCGGCACATCGCTGAGCCGCAGCGTGCGATCCAGCGCCGTCAGCGGATGATGCAATAGATCGCGTAAGTGACGGCACACCGTAGTGTGCTGCTCGTTCGTTAGCGCAAGGGGTGCGAAGGCACTCGCGACAAGGGGCTCGAGCGCATCGGGGGACACGAAGTCGAGTTTCTCGAGCACAGAGTGCAGAGCGATACCAGTAGCCGCACCGGCCGGCAGTTTGAAAATCGAGTTATCCGGTGCATCGGCGGGTTTTGCTTGAGTGTGGGTCGACTCACGCTGGTCGTCATAGTCTTCGGCCGCTTCTGCGCTGGCATTGGAGATCAGACTCGTGAAACTGCCCACTAACCTCTCGGTACGTAGTGGGCGGCTGAAAGCGCGTGCGACGCATTCGGTCGACTCGATGACTAACGGGTTCGTTACTGGCGTTGAAGTCGGTAAAGACACCTCTTCGTCGGTAGATCTCAGCTCGATATTTGCTGAGGCGAGCTCCTCGACAGGGCCACCCATCACCCGACCGAGCGCCGAGTCACGGGGATCTGCGGCATTGGCACCGTAGACATAACAGCGATGGATGGCGCGGGTAACGCCGACATACAACAGACGAATATCCTCCGCGACGATCTCCTCTTTGGCTCTCTGGCGGTGCGAGGCTGCTGGCTCGGCACTGAGATCCAGCGTGATCTGCCCCGTGGCGGGATCATGAAACAGGCACTCTTTGACAGCAGATTCACGCCAGTGCGAGGGACAAAATACGATCGGATACTCGAGCCCCTTGGCGTTATGCAGGGTGACAATCTTGACTGCGTCATCGTCACGCTCGAGTCGTTGCACATGTTCGTCTACACCGCGTGCCGGTAAATCGCAGTGCTCTCGCAGCCACTCCTGCACGCCGGCCGGCGCCAAGCGCAGCGTTCGCTCGGCTTCGTGGATGAGCTCCGCAAGATGCAGCAGGTTGGTCAGACTCCTCTCGCCACCTGGGCGTCGAACCAGTCGCGAGCGCAGCAGACTGCGGGTAGTCAACCAACGAAAGGCACTGGAGAAGTCTTGCGCATGCCATCGTTGGCGAAACTCCAGCAGTCTCTCGATATACGTTTCCCATCCCGCTTCATCGGTTTCGAGCTCGAGGAGTCGATGGGCGTCGCAATCGAAAAACAGCGTGGTCAAGGCGGTCCGCACGGTCTGAGCCCGCGTGGGCTCGAGTACCGCGGCGAGCAGATGCTGCAGGGCTGTCGCCTCCGGCGTGGCAAATACACTCTCGTCGGTGCGGCGTACGCTGCGTATTCCTGCGGCATAGAGTCGTTGCTGCAAGAGCGTGGCTTCCAAGTGCGTACGCACCAATATCGCGATGTCGTCGGCCTGCAAGGCACGATCACCCAAGCGGTGAGCGCCTCCCAGCAAACGGCTAATCTCGGCGGCAATATGCTGATGGATCAGCGGTTGGCAACGGGCGTTCGTTACCTTCCCGTTGCAGACGGGTACCTGCACGAATACCAGCGGCGAACGCTCATGCTCGGCTGGGCCGCTGAGCTGCGCGGCCGCGGCTTTGTTGCCATCGGCGCTTGAGTCTACGAACTCGATGCCTGACTGCAGAAAAACTTCCGGTACCTTGGAAAATAGCCTATTGACGGCGTTGACCATCGCCGAGCTTGAGCGGAAGTTCTTCCGTAAGGTGTAGATCTGCGGCGGCTTCGCGTGCAGCACCGCTGATTTTGCTTCGAGATAAGTGAATAGATCTGCGCCACGGAAGCCGTAGATCGACTGTTTCGGATCGCCGATGTACATCAGCCAATGCGTTGCGACGGCAAAGATCTGTTGGAAAATCCGGTACTGTAACGGATCGGTGTCTTGGAACTCATCGATTAGCGCCGCGGCGTAGTTGCGCCGCAGCACCGCTTGCAGGGCCTCGGCGCGCGGCCCCATCAGTGCGGCGCTCATGCGCTCGAGCAGATCGTCGAAGGTCATCATGCGTCGTGATGCCTTGAGTTTCGGCCACTCGATGTGCGCGTAGTCGAGCCACGCCTGCCGCAGGCTAGCGATCAAAGCCTGCGTTGCCGAGGTCACCGCGTCGCAGCGGTCGAAAAACACGTGCTGCGGTGTCGCCTTGTTGGCGCGGGTCAATGCGACAAGTCGAGATGTGGAAAAGTCCGCCATGGCGGCGAGTGCTGCGGGATGTACGGAGCCCGTATTCACGGCGCGCTCGAGGGCGGCCGCATGGGCGTCGACGAGTTCGATGGGCAGAGCTTTCGACTTTTCACGCTTCAGCACTGGTGAGTTTCGCAACAGAGCGTGCACGGCGGCGCTGTCTTGGTGCCAGGCGTGAAGCGCTTTGGCGTAGAGACCCTCAAGGTGTCCGGTGGCGGCATCCAGTGTCGTCGTAGCCTCGGGCAAGACTCGCAACTGGGGATGGCGTGCAAGCCGCAAGAGCAGATCGACCAAGTCCGCCGGTTGTACGGACTCACCATTGAGCGCGGCAGCGACGATGGGCGCGGCTGTATCGATATGCCGTCGCCAAAAGTCGGTCGCTACATCGAGCATTGCATCGCGAGGGTCCCGGACGATGTCGGCATCGAAAGGGGCGTCGCCCTCGAAAGCGTTGTCGCGCAGCGCTCGCTGACAAAATCCGTGGATGGTCGAGATGGCGACTTCATCGAATGCGGCAAGGGCGAGGCGTAGCCGACGCACGGCGACATCGAGATTGATATCACTCGCACAAATTGCCTGAGTAGCCGGGTCCTTCGAGGGGCCCTGCACCAACTCGTCCAGCACTTCTCGCAGGCGACGGCGAATTCTCGAGCGCAGTTCGGCGGTCGCTGCGTCTGTGAACGTCACGACGACGATACGACCGATGGGCAGTCCTTCAACGGCGATGAGGCGTGTGACGATGCCGGCGATGGCGTAGGTCTTGCCCGTGCCCGCACTGGCCTCGAGCAAGGTTACACCGCGTCGGAGCGGTGTCTGGGCGAGATCGAATTGCGGAAATGGACTCAAGGGCCGCCGTCCTCAAGTCGTTCGAGCAGTGGCATGAACACGGCGGCTGCAAGCTGCAAAAACTCCCCGCCGAATTCGAGATCCGAGCCGTACACGAGTTGGTGGTAGGGATCGTCGCACGGCGCCGGACCCGACTGGCGCCATCCATTGGGCGGGTTGACCCATGCGCCATGCGCTTTGGCGATCGCTGCCCCAGGGTCATCGGGCGAACCCGCCAGCGACTTCGCGGCCGCAAACGAGGCATCCGTAATGAATGGCAGTGGTCCGTTGAGTCC
>JBJTAV010000111.1:0-15005 GCA_046091005.1 Gammaproteobacteria bacterium
GGATGACGACCGTATCTCTCGGCCACGGTCCGTGTGATGCGCCGCGATTCGCGGCGATATCCTGGGTGCGAAAAACAGTAGTGACGACGCGAACCGAAGCGCCGCGGCTTGCCGGCGGAGTCGGTCGCGATCATCTCGGGCATCGCATCGACCAACCATTTGGGTGGCGTTGCCGTCGGTGTACACATGACAATGACGAGCCCTGCGCGATGCAGCACGTCGATGGCTTCATCGAGCCATGCCCAATCGAAGCGTCCGGGTTCAGGCTCGATGCGACTCCAGGCGAATTCGCCAATTCGCACCTGAGCAATACCCATGGCGCTCATCCGCGCTGCATCGTCAGCCCACCACTCGCGCGGCCAGTGCTCGGGGTAGTAGCAGACGCCGAGGCGGGGTTTTTTGGGAGTGAACGTCATTCGGTTTCCAGTGAGATGAGCCAAGCGGTCGCCGGATGTCGCAGCGGCAAATGCAGGCCTTGGGTCGCGAGTGCCTCACCCGACAGCACCACGCCCTCACGCCAACGCGCAGCACCGGCCAGATAGCGCGATGCCAAAGAAGGCCAAGGCTCAGGCAACGTCACACGGTAACGCTTGCGCCGATCGAGCCCGACCAGACGCACCGGCGCCGTCTCGAAATAGCGTGAGAACTCTTGTTGAGCGACGAGGGCCAAAGCACGCGCGTGGGTCAAACTCAGCCAGCCGAGGACACCGGGCTCATCGTGAACGATTTCGTACAACTCGCCCTCGTGAAGCACCTCGCGCCAAGATTTATACAGCGCCACATGGGCGGCCAAAACACCCCGATCGGCTTCGCTCATGCGCGCAGGGTCAGCCTCGATCCCCATATGGCCGAACATCGCAATCTTTGCACGATAGTTCATGGGCAAACTGCGCCCAGTGATGGGGTTGGGGTCAGGCCCCACCTGATTGCCGCAACTTTTGAGGGGCAGAAACTGCCACCAGGCCCGATTGAGACGAGCGCGTTCGAGCGGATCGTTGTTGTCACTCGCCCAGAAGCGTGCACAGCGTGCCAACATGCCAAGATCAACACGGCCACCACCGCTCGCACAGGTCTCGATCTCCACCTGCGGATGCCGGGCCCGCAATGCATCGAGCAAACGATAAAGCGCTCTCACCTGCGCTACTCTTCGCCCGCCACTCGGAAACAAATCGCGATTGTGATCCCACTTCAAATAGGCGATATCGTGTTTGCCGAGTAAATCATCGAGTGTGGCCAGCAGGTGCGCCTCGACCTCTGGTCTTGCGAGATCAAGCACGAGTTGATGGCGCTGGGTGGGTCGCGCTTGGCCCTCGACATGGATGCACCAATCAGGGTGCTCGCGGTAAAGCGCTGAATCAGGGCTCAGCATTTCGGGCTCTACCCAAAGACCGAAATCCATTCCCAGAGCATGAATTTTATTGATCAGCGGATTGAGACCCTGCGGAAAAATCTGCGGTGAGGGCCACCAATCGCCGAGACTCGTACGATCGTCGCGCCGACCCGAAAACCAACCGTCATCGAGCACGAAACGCTCGACACCGAGCGCTGCGGCGTCAGCCGCGAGTTGCTCGAGTCGTGGCAGAGTCATCGCAAAGCCACAGGCCTCCCAGGTATTGAGGTGTACTTTGCGTGGTTGTGCTTGCGTCTGACGCGGCAGGACTAGATCTCGCACATGGCGATGCCAAAGATTTCGTAACGAGGCTCGGCCCTGCGCACCAAAAGCGACCAGGGCCCGCGGCGCAACAAAGCTCTCACCTTGGGCAAGCTCGATTTCACCGTGACTCAAAGGGACACCGATAGAGAGCACGCAATCGCCGTTGGCATCGGTGTCGAGCTGCCACTCGTGATCGCCGCTCCACTCGAGATGCACGGCAAAGCAGAGCCCATGATGCTCGCTGGTCTCTGCAGCCTCGAAGCTCAGCCACTGACCTGCCGTGAAGCCGGGTCGACCCCCTGCCGAACTGCCGCCGATCCGCAGCGCGGAACCCAGGGCCGTGCGTGATTCATGCATCTCGGCGGACCAGCGGCCGTCGTAGTGGACGACCGTCCTTGCCCAGCGCGGCAGCGGCAAAACCAGTGATGCGTAACGCGCAACCTGAAGCGCCGTGGCTGCAGCGTTGGTCACCGCCGACTCAACTACGATCACGCCACTCGAGAGCACCCGCCAATGACTCGCGATGGAAATTCCGTTGTGCTGATCGCGCAGACTGAATCGCAGGTCGGTTCCCTCCGACGGCGCTTCGCCACCCCCGTACTTGATGGGCGCCGCGAACAGCGGTAATTCTCGCCCCGCACGGCAGAGCTCAACCGCCGGTTTACCGGCATAGCCACTCCCGAGCAGCGGCAGCACGGAATTGGGCACGATGAGGTCAGGCTCGGATTCATGCGGCGCGCGGCGCGCGGCATCGCAGAGCGCCTCGCAATCTTCATCGATGGGCAGCCGCGGGCCAAACGTCGCCAGCTCGGCATAGCCTCGACGCAGGTCGAATACCAGCGTCGCGGCCCCCGCATCGAGACGGCGTATCGACGAAGTCGTTGGCACGGATCCTCCTAGTCTCCGTATTATTGACCATTGCCGAGCGGCGCGCCCCGGGGAGAAAGTCATGCCGGCCAATCTGTTGACCGACGGCTTCGTGCAAATTGCGATCTTCGTCGCACTCACCGTGCTGGTGGCCTTCGCCACGTGGTGGAAGGTTCGCAGGTCGCACCCCACCCATGACGGCTCAGGCAAAGATGTATTTTTGGCAGGCGGTGGTCTGTCCTGGGTATTCGTTGCCGGGTCGATCACCCTCACCAATCTCTCGACCGATCAACTCGTCGGCATGAACGGCAACCAGATGCTGCTGCTCGCGTGGTGGGAAATCGCCGGATTTTTCGGACTGTTGATTCTCGCCTATGTTTTTGTTCCGCTCTATTACCGACATCGCTGCACCACCGTCACCGAACTACTCGAACGTCGTTACGGCGGCACCAGTATCCGCACACTGATTTCCGGCCTCTTCCTCTTCGGCAACGTGGTCATTTATTTGCCGGCGTCGATCTATAGCGGTGGCCTCTTCATGCAGTCACTATTCGGGAGCGACGTACCCATTCTCGCGTTCGCCACGGGGCTCGCCATCATCAGCGCGGCCTACACCATGCTCGGTGGTTTGCGAGCGGTGGCCGTGATGGACACCTTTTCAGGCATAGGCGTGCTTGGACTCGCGCTGTTGATCGTGCTGCTCGCGCTCGCGGCCGTCGATTTCGATATCGTCTCGGGCGTGCCCGTAGAGCGCCTGACGATGATCGGCAGTGATGATTCGCCGATCCCATGGCACACACTGCTCACCGGCATGGTGTTCATCCAAATCTTTTATTGGTCAACGAATCAGAACATCACCCAAAAAGCGATGGCTGCCCCCTCGGTGGAAGAAGCTCGCAAAGGCGTACTCGTGGCAGCGGTCATCCGCATTCTCATCGTGCCGCCGATCGTCGTCATACCGGGTGTCGTCGCCTACAAGCTGTTCGGCGATATCGGCGATGCGGCCTACGGCAGACTGGTTGCCGAAGTGTTGCCCGGTTGGCTGGCGGGCGCCTTTGCGGCGATGGTCGCCGCTGCGGTCATCACGACCTTCAGTGCCGTGCTCAACAGCACGGTCGCACTCTATTCAGTCGATTTTCATGACAAGTTCGTCGGTAAAGTCGATAACCACTGGCGACTCGCTGCAGTGGTCTCCGTGATCGTCACGGTGATCGCCATTTTTTTGGTGCCGGTATTCCAGAACGCGGACAGCATCATCAATCTGCTGCAGCAACTGAACGGCTTGTTTTCGATGCCGATTCTGTCGGCTTTCGTGGCCGGTCTGTTGTTCCGAAATGTGGGCGCTTCGGCAGCCATTTTCGGCGTGCTCTGGGGTTTCATCATCTATGCGCTCTACACATTCGTGTGGAATCCGGCGGGTATCATCACCCTGCACTACATCCATTTCATGGTGTTCGTGCTTGCCAGTTCGGTGATTGCCGCGCTCGTGTTCAATCGACTCGCGCTGTCGCGGCGCGCCGAATACATCGGCCTTGCCGCATTGCATAGCGAAACTCAGACACCATGACTGATTCTTTGGACGACCGAGCTCTGTACGACCGCGCGCATCGCCGTCGCAATCCGCTGACCGGCCGCTGGGTACTCGTCTCGCCGCATCGCAATGCCCGCCCGTGGCGCGGCAAAGTTCACCGATCAAGCCAAGCACCAAAACCCAGACACGACCCGGGTTGCCACCTCTGTCCCGGTACACCGCGCGCCACCGGCGAGCGCAACCCGATCTATACCTCGGTGCATGTGTTCGACAATGATTTCCCTGCCGTACAGGGTATCCCGAGTGCTATCGCTACCCTGGACTCTGAAACCTCTGCGCTGTTCGCTGCGCAGCCGGTCAGCGGCACCTGCCGCGTCATTTGTTATTCACCCGATCATGATCGGTCGATGAGTCATTTGACCGACACCGAAATCGCGCGCGTCATCGATTGCTGGGCCGAAGAGTCGCACAAGCTGGGCGCCAGACATCGCTGGGTGCAGGTGTTCGAAAACAAAGGCGAGATGATGGGCTGCTCGAACCCGCATCCGCACGGACAAATTTGGGCGACCGATCATCTTCCCGATGAGTTAAATGTTGAAGACGAGCGGCAACGCGCTCATTGGCGCAGGCAGGGCCGTGCCATGCTGCAAGAGATCGCCGAGCACGAGTTTCAAGGCCCCCGACAGGTGCTGGCCAATGAGCATTGGCTCGTGATCGTGCCTTACTGGGCGACCTGGCCTTTCGAGACCCTGCTGTTGCCAAGATTCTCCGTGCAGCGGCTCAATGAAATTCCGACATCGGCACGTACCACGCTCGCGAGCGCACTCGGCGATCTCACGCGACGCTATGACCAGCTCTTCGATTGCGAATTCCCTTACTCGATGGGTTGGCACGGTGCCCCCTGCGACGGCGGGCTTACGGGCAGCGAATCTGCGCTCCATTGGCAACTGCACGCGCATTTCTATCCGCCCTTGCTGCGCTCCGCAACGGTGCGCAAATTCATGGTCGGCTACGAAATGCTCGCCGAGGCGCAACGCGACCTCACCCCGGAGCAAGCTGCGGCGCGCCTTCGCGAACTCACGACAAGCGCCAGATAGTCGATGAGCAGCGCACTCACCGCCTACGCCCGCCAGCTGCTGGGCGAAACACAAAACTCGACGCAAGGCTTTGAAAGCACCGTCGTTTTCGCGCCGGGTCGCGTCAATCTGATCGGCGAACACACCGACTATAACGAGGGCTTCGTGCTGCCCTGCGCGCTCGCGATCGGCACGGCCGTCGCCATCACACCGCGTACCGACAACAGAATCCACTCAGTCAGTCGCCACGTCGCTGGCCCGGATCTGCTGCGCGACGAGTTTGATATCGATCAACCCATCGACCGCAAAGACAACGATTTTTGGGGTAATTATCTGCGGGGTGTGATCGTCGCCATGCAGCAGTCCGGCATCCGTCTTTCGGGTGCGGACATCGCAATCGTCGGTGATATTCCGCAAGGGGCGGGCCTATCTTCCTCGGCCTCGCTCACGGTGGCTATCGCCCGCGCAATGCTCGCTATTTGTCCCTCATTGCCGTCACCCGAGATCACACCGCAGCAGATCGCCCGATGGGCGCAATGGAGCGAGCATCATTTTGCAGAGTGCCAATGCGGTCTGATGGATCAGATGGCGGCGGCTGCGGCGTCGCCCGGAGAAGCGATGCTACTCGATTGCCGATCGCTGGAGTCTCGACAAATCCGACTGCCGCCAGAGATCGCGATTCTCATCGCCCACTCGGGCGTCGAGCGCAAGCTTGCAGCAGGTGAATACAACCTGCGTCGACAACAATGCACGATGGCAGCACAACGGCTCGGTGCAAGCTCGTTACGCGAGATCGATATTTCTTTGCTGACAGCGCGTGCGGGCGAGCTGACGGAAGTGGAATTTCGACGCGCGCGTCATGTAGTGACAGAAAACCTGCGGGTCATGCGCGCCGTCAAGGCCATCGACAGCGGCGATATCGTCGCGCTTGGTCGCCATCTGCGTGAATCACATGACTCATTACGAGATGACTTCGAGGTCAGTGTTCCGCAAGTCGATGCCCTCGTCGATCATCTCAATCGCACGATCGATCACCAGGCAAACGGCGACGGTGGCGCACGGATGACGGGCGGTGGCTTCGGCGGTTGCGTAGTCGCCATGGTCAAGGCCAGCGCCGCAAGCGCCATCGAATCCGAACTTCGTCGCTATCTTTCGAGTCGAGTGGCAAAGCCGCTTGTACTTTGCATGGGGATTGCGTAACGCACTACCTTGAACTAGGTAGTCACAATGCTGCGTGCAATTTAAGCGCGTACACTCAATCCAGATGTTCGAGTGAGCGCGATCATGAGTCATCAGATCACATGTTCTGTCGTCACTGTCTTCCTGGCACTTGCTTCGCTGTCGGCGGCAGGGCAACAGACGCCGTCGCGCATGGTCGGAGCGCCTTCGGTCGGCAATGTCGAACTTCCCGCGACAAGTCCTTGCAGCCCGGGTCCGGAAATGGAGCCTCGTGATTACGCTGATGCCGAGTTTATCGGCATGCCGCAAGGACGTCGCGCACGCATGTGTTACTACTGGTTCGACGGTCGTAACAAAGAAAACCTGCGGTTTTATCCGAACGGAATCTTTGTTCGTTCAGGTGAAAGCGGCTCAGGCGGCTTTGCAATCGGCGGGGCCGTTCTCAGCACACTTCGGGGCACATACGGTTTTGCCCGCGGTAATCGCCTGAATCTTCGTATCGCCTACTCGGGCATCGGCGTGACGCAGTCGGGTCGAGGCGCGGGTAGCAGCAACTCCCTTGACGTGTCGAGACAGCAAAACCTCGATCGCGAGTTCGTGCTGCCGAACTGCCAGCGCATCAGTCTGCGCGACGAGGCGCAAACCTATCAGCTCGGGCCACCACTGCGTTCAGGCCATCCCGATCATCTCATCCTGCAAGGCAAGCGCTGGGAAAGAGACTCCGACTGCGGCGACTGGGCAGGCTGGCGTTAGGCGCAGCTAGGCTTGCGTGGCAGCGACATAGCCACGCTCGAGTTGCGCAAGCCGGTCGTCGATGTGGCCGGTGTAACCTGCAGACAAGCGCACGAGCCCCGGGCTGATGCCGGCAGCTGCGAGCGATAACTCATCGAGCTCGCTCGACGTGCTTGAAGCGCTGGCACTCATCAAGGTATCGCTGAAGCCGAGACTCACGGCCATGTAGCCGAAATCCTCGACATTTTGCAGATGCTCCATGAAACGAGAGGCGCGATCGGCCGTGCCCAAATCCACGGTGAGCAAACCGCCAGCGCCGTAACCCGGATTGCAGAGTTGATTGAACAATTCATGATCCGGATGAGAGACAAGACCGGGATAGGCAACGCTCGCTCCCAGCGCCTCAAGACGCTGCGCGTACGCAAGTGCGCGCGCGGAATGCTCCTTCATTCGTAGCCCGAGATTGGGCAGCCGCGTAGCGACTTCGTAGGCCGCACGAGGGTCCATGGCAGGGCCGAGCAACATCAAGCTGCCGAAATGCAGATCGTAGAGTGAATCGATCACCGTACCGTCTGCGCAAACGCAGCCCGCCACGATGTCGGAAGCTCCGTTGATGAATTTGGTGAGGCTGTGGACCACGATATCGGCGCCGTGCAAGGCCGGCGTGATCGACAGCGGTGCGAAGGTGTTGTCAACGATGAGACTCGCGCCATGCTCGTGGGCCAGCGCAGCCAGAGCGGGAATATTCGCCATGCGCAAAGTCGGGTTGGCGACAGTCTCACAATAGAGCACTCGAGTATTGCCACGGAAAGCGCGCCTCACCGCATCGAGATCAGCAAGATCGACGAAGCTTGTCTCGATTGCTGCTTTACGCGGTAAAAAATCATGCAGCAGCGCCCAAGTTCCACCGTAGAGCGCTTGTCCGGCAACGATGTGATCCCCGCTGCTGCAAGCGTTGAGTAGTACGCCCGAGATCGCCGCCATGCCGCTCGCCGTGCAATAAGCGCTGGGTGTTGCCTCGAGGGCAGCGAGATGGCGTGCCAGCACCATGACTGTAGGGTTGAAGTGCCGCCCATACAGAAAGCAGCCGCCGCGCGGGCCCTCGCGACCCTCAAAGATTTCCGGCATCTTGCCGGCCTCGAGAACGGTAAAGGTCGCGCTGGTCTCGATTGAAAGATTTACGCCACCGTGCTCGCCAAACTCGTGACGCGAGCGTGCGAGCCGCGCCATCGGATCACGCAACGGGACATGATCGGCGGGGTCTTTCATCACGGACAAAGCGCTGGCAGAGAACGGAGCAACTTCCACGTGCCCTCGAACTGTTTGACCAAGGGGGCGGGCGGTGTTTCGCCCTCACTCGGCAGATAGACCGTGAAGACGACATCACCTGCCTGATCCACGAATGCCACACCCTGCAGCGTGCTCTCCTTGCCGACGCGCGAAATGCCGTAGATCGCTGAATAAAGATCGGGTCGCAGGTGACCGTTCAATCCGCCACCCTTGCGCGAGATATTGAAGAACTTGCTGCGCTTCGAGGGTTCACCCAGTCCCACCTGGCCGCGAATCTCGATGATGTTCGCGCCTTTGGTGACGAGTGTCAGTGCGTCGTCCCACGTCTCGAGACTCTTCCAGACCACGGGAAAGTGACTGGGACTCACGCCGTAAGCCTCGTTTTCAGGCAGCGCGCTCATGACGAGACCCTCTGGCATCTTGAGCGTTCCCGCGACACCGAAAAGCGGGCCTGGCTCCTTGCCGGCGAGGGCAGCGCGGACACTCGTTACCTGCGCGGGCGTTGCACAAAAAGTCTTTGGCGCATTGCCATCACCCGTCTGCGCATTGGCCGTCTGCGCATTGGCAATAGTTGCCGTGGTCAATACGGCGATCAGAGACAGCGCCAGAGTTTTCATCGATCTCACCTCGGCAAATTTTTCCAAGAGCAAACATCAAAGAGCGCGCTTGCAACGCGCGTTGATCGATCGGCCCGACTCGAGCTCCTCTTCGTTGCCAAACCCGACCCTGGGCGAATCGGGCGTCGCCCAGCCTGAGCTTGCTTGCACTGGCTGCCCCTCTTCACGCGCAGTAAGCGTAATCAGCTCGAGCAGATTATTGCCCGAGTTGGACGGCCACATGCCACGGCGCAAGGTCAGGTTGAACTTTCGTGGTGTTTTTTCTTTGGTCACGATGTCAAGGGTGCCGCCACGATCATGAGTTTTGAGGCCCATGAAAATTTGTGGCTCGCCGCCGCGCGCTTGGACCGCCACGAAGCACTCGTGCATATTCGCCCGGCCGAGCTCGGCGGTGTCGACTATCCCGGCTGCAGCGGCCGCTGCGGCAGCGCCTCCGACACTTTGCAGCCAGAGCGCATCGTCTGCCAGCCAAAGAATTTTTCCGGCGAGACCTGCTGACACCGCGTCCGCACAGTCCCCAACGGGTTCCGCGAGCCATGAGGAAAGATGCTTGCGCCAACGCCATTCGCAGCGCGCGCTGTCGCCAGTCACGGGCATCGTGACTTGCAGACGCATCGTCACTTGCCGTGTCTTGGCATCATTTTCCAGCGTGAGCACCCCTGAGCGCACGATCGGGGCGTGCTCGCTGCCGTCACGCTCTTCGAGATCGAAGCCGTTCGGGAGCTGTGCCGATTTGCGGATCTCGAGATGTAACCGAGGCGGCGCGGTTTTACCGCGCTTCATGCCCTCGAGATAAAAGCGTTGCGGGTCATTGTCGTACACGCCCGCGAGCAGCGCCGTGATTTGCGCAAGCTGCAGACGACCCTCTGCCTGACCGAGCTCCACGGGGGCCGCCGCCGCCATCGCCGAACAAAAAAATCCGGCAACTATCGAGAGACCTACGCCCCGCCGCCATGAATTACGCCGAACTGAACGCATCTGCCACCCCCTGTCGGCAGATTTACCCCCGAGTCGCGACGGTCGCAAGCAACTCCGCTTCACGCTCCACCGTGAGGCCAGCCTTGAGTTTTTGACGCTCGGCCTCAGGGCGTGTGAGGTGCCAGCGCAGCGTGTCGCGGACCGTATCGCGTAGCGGCCTGTGGGTGAGTCCCGCACGCTGGGCAAGCTCTACGGAGCTGGTGGCAAACCCCGCGTTGTCACCCGTGGAGGGAGCCCACACAGGCATATCGGACCAAGGCAGAATCTTTTGTGCCTCGAGGGTTGCTGCGCTCAGCCACTCGGCCGTTGGCGCAACAGCAGGCTTCGCGAGCGCGCGGGCCGCAGCGATCGACTCGCTCACCACATCGCCGATCGAAAACTGCCGCGGCGAGGAAATCGCATTGAACACGCCGCCAACGTCGTTTTCGATCAGGCGCAAGGTGAATGCCGCGAGGTCGCGGACATCGATGAATTGCACCGGGTCACGCGGATCACCCGGGGCGATCATGCGACCACCGCGAGCCGCTCGGGCAGGCCAGTAGGTGAAGCGATCGGTGTTGTCGTCCGGGCCCACGATGAGGCCGGGACGAACATTGATTGCCCGCTGCGCGCCACAGATTTCGCTCGCCGCCTGCTCACAAAGCGCCTTGAGGGGTCCGTAAGTTTCGCCGTCGACTTTTTCGACGCTTTCGTCTTGCAGTTTGCCCACCGCAGAAGTCTCGTCATTCGCCTTGGCAAAACTCGCGTATACCGAAACCGAAGAAATGAACAGATAGCGGCGAACCCGGGGTTCGAGCAGGCGCGCCACGTCACGCACCTGCCGCGGCACGTAGCCCGAATTGTCGATGACGGCATCCCAATCACGATTGGCGAGCGATTGAAGATCGCCGTTGCGATCACCGCGCAGGCGCTCGACTTGCGGGAATCGATCTGTGTTGGTGCGACCCCGATTGAAGAATGTCAGCGTGTGGCCACGAGCCAAGGCGAGCTCGGTCATGTGCAGACCGATGAAACGTGTGCCCCCGAGAATCAGCAGCCGCAGCGGTCTTGGCGGCGTTGCCGCGAATGCCGTCATATCAAAGCCGGGGAGCGCAGCGGCGACCATACCGGCACCCGCCGAGTGCAAAAAACCACGACGCTTCATGAGAATTTCCTCGCTGGGTGTCGGAAGTGAAAACCTTGACGAAAATCTTGACCTGATGGTTGCAACGCTATGTACTGCGACGCTGATTCTACAGGGAGACTCGCAACATGTTTTCGCACATCATGATCGGCACCAATGACCTTGAGCGTGCCAAGAAGTTCTACGATTCTTTGCTCGGCACGCTCGGTGTCAAACCTGCTGTCGTTGACGGTCACCGCATTTTTTATCGCTCACCGAGCGGGCTTTTTTCGGTCACTCAGCCGATCGACGGACAGCCCGCAAGCGCCGGCAACGGCGAGACCATCGGTTTTGCAGCGGCGTCTCCCGAGCACGTTCAAGCTTGGCACGCGGCCGGTCTCGCGGCGGGCGGCACAGCGATCGAAGATCCACCGGGAGTTCGCGAAGGCAAAGGCATGAAGCTTTACCTCGCCTATTTGCGCGACCCCGACGGACACAAGCTCTGCGCTCTGCATCGCATGTGAGCGCACGGCAGCTTGGCGCGCGCCGTGACTTAACGCGCGGCGCGCGCCTTGTGTTGCAGATACATGTTGGTGAACTCAGGCCAAGGCTCTGGCCGCGCAAACCACTGCGGGTGCACACGTCGAATCATCTCGATTTGCGCGGCAGGCGCCTCGTCCAACGCCAGCAGCTTCCGTCCCGCCTCTGCCCAGGAAACCATGCCGGGCGTCTGCCCCATCTTCATCCAAGGCAGCCAACTCGAGGTGGCCGAGTAAGCGAAGTCGCTGCGTACGGTGGCGACCTGCGGATCCGCGATCTCTGCCAGCGATCCGCGCAGCGACGAGTGGGTGGCGACCACCAATTCTTTGCCGGACGACTCGTCCGGAAACTCCTCCGGCGACAGCCAGTGCGGCGCACGGATGTAACTCGACTTCGTCATCCACAAATCGTCGTTGACGACGCGCCACGGATAAGAAAACGGTTTACCCGTATTCGGCAGGATATCGCGTGATCCGACGATACGCGGTTCACGATCACTGAACCTGAAACGCACCGGTCCTTCAGTGTAGTGGTATGGCGTCACCTCGAACCCCGTGTGCGGATTGCGCACAGTCTCTCCAGGCTCGAGATAGCGCGACTCACCGAGCGGCCTGTAGAGAGCTGCCTCCCAATCGGTGATTGTCCACGATAGCTCGCCCAGTCTCTCGGTACGCCGCAAAATCAGACTCTCGACATCGATGATGGGTTGCACCGGCATGCCGGGGATAACGAGATCCAGTCGCCCTGTGAACCACATGAACACATCACGCGTATCGGTACCCGCACGCAACTTCAAATAAGCAGTGACGTTACCTGCTGGGGATGAGAGGTCGATCGCCTGTCCCTTTCGGTTTGGTGATTTCGCAACCGAGTGCCCGGGAACTGCGAGCAAGCCTGCAGCCGATAGTCCGATGACTCCGCGGCGCGTGTGTCGCATGAGGTTTTATCCGTTGCTCAGGCCGGTTGCTGTGCTGAGCTACGGGCTCGCCTTGCTGCAATCCATGCATAGATCGCGAGCGCTACCGCCACCGACACCATGCTGCTCCAGAACTGCGACTGCAGGCTTGGCGTGAGCGCCATGGCGAGTAGCACGGCAGCTATCGCGGCAACCGTGACATAACTGAGCCACGGAAAGAGCCACATCTTCAGAGGCGTGTCGCGATTCTCGAGTATCGCTTGGCGACGGAGTTTGATCTGCGCAATCGCCATGGTTAGGTAGATCAAAAGAATGAGCGCTCCGGAGGCATTCACCAAAAAAGCGAAGATGCCATTCGGCGAGATCATCTGCGCCACCACTCCGAAAAGACCGGCGACACTGCCGAGAATCACCGAGCGCGAGGGCACACGACGCGGATTGAGTTTGATCAACCAATTTGGCGCGTCGCCTTTCTCGGCGAGCACGAACAGCACCCGCGAGCAAATGTAGTAGCAGGAATTGAGACAAGACAGTACCGCCGTGAGAATCACGAAATTCATGATGGTGGCGGCGAGTGGAATACCCATGGCATCGAGCGCAGCCGTGAACGGCGACTGCCCCGGGACAATCGTGTTCCACGGCACGACGGCCACGATCATGATCAAAGAACCCACATAAAAAAGCAGAATGCGGCCGACGATCGAGGAGGTCATCCGCGCCACCGACTTGGCAGGCTCGGTCGATTCGGCCGCTGCGATGGTGACGATCTCAGTGCCCATCATCGAGAAAATCACGGTAGTGACGGCTGCCACGATCACCAGCGCGCCATTCGGCACAAAGCCCCCATGGGCGGTCAGATTGGCGAGCCCCTCTGAGCCCTCGCCATGAAAGCCACCGACGTACGCCGCAGCCACCAAAATGAACGCGATGATGGCGCCCACCTTGATCGAAGAAAACCAAAACTCGAATTCACCGAAGGAGCGCGCCGAGGTCAGATTCACGAGTGTCATGGCGACCATCAGGAGAGTACCCATCTGCCAGCCAGGCATGGTGAAGCCGAGCTCCTGCAAAATATTCACGGCGGCAATGACCTCGATCGGGATCACCACCACCCAGAAAAACCAATACAACCAACCGACCGAGAATCCGGCCCAGTTACCTAGCCCGAGGCGCGCAAACTCGGTAAACGACCGTGTGCCGGGGTTGGAAACTGCCATCTCGCCGAGCATGCGCATGACGAAAAGCAGCAGCGTGCCGGTCAAAATATAGGTCAGGACGATGGCCGGACCCGCTGCGGCGATCGCCGCGCTGCTCCCCACGAACAACCCGGCGCCGATGATGCCGCCGATCGTGATCATGAACATGTGCCGCGGCCGCAGCGTGCGACTCAATTCGTTGGTGGATGACTCGCCCATGACCCCCTCCCCGAGTGACACTACGGTCAGATAACCAAAGGTAACGCGAATCACGAAGGTTCGCACAGTCGCTACGGAACTTTACGACTATGCCGAGGTCCAGTTCGGGACGCCAAAACCCCGCTAGAACCTCAGGAAGACCACCATGGACTCATCAACGCAGCGCGCCATTCTCAATGTGATGATCCACGCCGCCCTGGTCGATGGGCAGAAGTCCGACAGCGAGCGCAGCGCCATCCGCGACGTTGCCGACTCCCTCGCAGGGCAGGCGGGGGGCGCAGCGCTCGCCGGCGTGTATCAAGATGTCTTGCTGAAACGCGTTCCGCTCCAGCAGGCGATCAGCAGCCTCAAGGCGCTCGAGCACCGCCAGCTCGCCTACGAAATGGCGGTGTGCGTCTGCGATGCTGATGGCGTTCAAAGCCCTGCCGAACGGGAGTTCCTCACCTCATTGCGTAACGTGCTCGGGCTCGCCGCCGATGACCCGGCGATGCGCAGTGCCGCAGAGGCGGACTCAATCGCTGCCGCTGCTGCTGCCGCAGGTGGCGCCGCGGCGGTTGCTGCTGCTCCCGGGTCGGTCACACCGACGGTCCGCGATGCCGAACTCGACAAAAGCATCCTCAACTACTCGATCCTCAACGGCGCGCTCGAACTGCTGCCGCAATCGTGGGCGTCGATGGCCATCATCCCCTTGCAGGTGCGCATGGTCTACAAGATCGGCAAGGCCCACGGCATCGAGATGGACCAGGGCCACATCAAAGAATTCATCGCCACCATCGGCGTTGGCCTGACTTCGCAATATGTCGAGCAGATCGGGCGCAAGCTCGTCGGTGGTCTTGTCGGCGCCGCAGCCGGTCGGCTGCTCGGCGGCCTCTCAGGCGCAGCGACCGGCATGGCGTTCTCGTTCGCAACGACCTACGCGCTCGGGCAAGTGGCCAAGCGCTATTACGCAGGCGGTCGCGTGATGAGCACCGAACTGTTGCGCAGAACCTTCCAGGAAACGCTGGGGCCGGCAAAGTCGATGCAGCAGCAGTACCTGCCAGCCATTCGCGATCGCGCGAGCACGCTGAGCGCGTCGGAAGTCATCGAGCTCGTGCGCAAATAGCGCCTG
>JBJTAV010000112.1:0-8048 GCA_046091005.1 Gammaproteobacteria bacterium
CGCGAGGCTTACGGCGAGCCCCGTAATCACGGCAAACACGGAGATGAGTGGTCGAGCACGATATTTGGTGGCGGTTTTCATGGCTCGCTAGGATACCGTCCGCCTGCGCGGGGTGCAGTGCTGCAGCACGGAAACGAGGGGTCGAGGCCTCCGCTCGGCGGGTTTCGGTATGATCGGGCGCCATGAAGAACCCCCTCGTAAGTGCTTTGTTGAATGTCCTTTTGGTAGCGGGGACCCTCTGGGATTCGACCGCGCACGCGACGAACGACGGCAAAACCCCCGTCGGCCTGTGGGTCACCGTGGATGACAAAACAGGCGCGCGTCGTTCACAGGTGCGGATCAACGAAAGCAAGGGCGTGCTCAGCGGCCGCATCGAGCAAATCCTCGAAGCTGACAAGCGCAATGCCAACTGCGTCAAATGCAGCGGTCCCCGTCGCAATCAACCCGTACTCGGCATGACGATCATCGAGGGTGTGCGGCGTAACGACGGCGAGGGCTATTGGGAGCACGGCAGCATCCTCGACCCGAACGACGGCAAAGTGTATCGGGTACGACTGACGCCAAAGAATGATGGCCGCACGTTGGAAGTTCGTGGCTTCCTCGGGCCGTTTTACCGAAACCAGTACTGGATTCGCGCCGAGTAGCGACGCGCCGAGTAGCAACGCGCCGAGTGGCGGCTCGTCAGTTGTCGCCTTTTGCCTTTTCGAGATCTGCGACCCGACGGCGCAGTTCAGCGCCTTTACGTACCGCCGCCGTGTTGCGCAGATATTCATCCATGGGCTGCGTGGGGAGCGACGCATAAACCCCGGGCTGCTCGATATCTTTGACGACCCCTGCACGGTGCACCAGCACCACATCGTCACCCACATTCACATGGTCGATGACGCCGGTCTGGCCACTGGCCATCACCCGATTGCCGATTCGACTCGAGCCCGCGATGCAGAACATGGCCGTAAGCAGGCAGTCTTCGCCGATCTCGACATTGTGCGCA
The DNA here is from genome assembly GCA_046091005.1 of Gammaproteobacteria bacterium. Taxonomy (GTDB): domain Bacteria; phylum Pseudomonadota; class Gammaproteobacteria; order Steroidobacterales; family Steroidobacteraceae; genus UBA964. The sequence continues at coordinate 992 of JBJTAV010000112.1, forward strand.
ACGTGACAAAGATTATCGAACTTGGTACCGCTGCCGATGCGGGTCTCTGCATAGGTGGCTCGGTCGATCGTGTTGTTGGCACCGATGCGCACCCGATCGCCGATGACCACGATCCCCGTCTGCGGAATGGGATGACTGCGTCGATTCGCATCTTGTGCGAAACCAAAGCCCTCGGCACCGATCACGCTGCCCGCGCCGACGACCACCTCTTTGCCGAGCCGACAGCCATAGCCGATCACGGCGTTGGGATGGATGACGCTGTCATCGCCGATGCTGGCATCGTGCTCGACAACGGCGCCCGACATGATGCGACAACGTGCACCAATCACCGCATTGCGACCCACGACGGCACGCGGCTCAATGAATGTGTCCGTGCCGATCGTGGCCGAGGGATGCACCACCGCCGACGGGTGTACCGGACCCTCCCAGCCAGCCGCGTCAAAATCACGCGCTGCATAGCGCTGTTTTATGAAGGCGTGCGCAAGCGATACTTGGCCCGTCAACAACACCACGGTCGTGGGGCCGACCGCGGATAATTTTTCGCGCAGGCCTCGAGCAGCTACCACCACGCGCGGGCTTCGCTCAAGCACGTAGTTCAAGAGCGCCGGTTTATCGGCGAACACCAAATCGCCGGGACCGCAATCTTGGACGGCGGCGATGCCGGTCACCTCGCAGTGCTCGGGAACCGCCCCTTCCAGGGCCAACCCCGCCTCGCGGCAGGCCTCAACGATCGCGGAGAGTTGAGTGTTCATGGCGCCAAGTGTAAGCCCCGCCGGCGGCCGCCGTCTTGCTCACAATTTGAAACGACGATTGAGCTTGCGCATGCCGCCGATCCAGCGCTCGTAGTTTTCGGCTTTGTTGCGCATGTAATCTCGCACCTGCGGGTGCGGCAGGATCAGAAATTGTTCGGCGGCGATAGCCTGCACGCAGGCCTCGGCGACGTCTTCGGGCTCGATCATGCCGTCGATCGAGGCGACGCCGTCAGGATTATCGGCAGTCATCGCTGTGCGCACGGCCTGCGGGCACAAAACCGATACTTTGATCCCCTGATCTGCGTGGGTGAACGCCAGCCACTCGGCAAGGCCCACGGCGGCATGTTTGGTGACGGCGTAAGACGCTGAACCGACCTGCGACAGCAGACCCGCTGCCGAGGCGGTGTTGAGCAGATACCCACCCCCGCGCGCCGCCATACGCGGCACCAGATGGCGTGCTGCAAAAACATGAGCCATCACGTTGACCGCCCAGATCTTGTCCCATTTTTTGTTGTCGGTCTCTGCGCCGCCTTCGAATCCGATTCCAGCGTTGGAGCAGAAGAGATCGATCGGCCCGACCTCGCTCTCGACTCTCTCTATCAAACAAACAATGCTTTGCTCGTCGGCAACATCGATTGCTGCTGCAAGACCGCCGATGGAAGTCGCGACCTGCTCAGCACCGACGCCATCAAGATCGGCGCAGACCACGCGTTTGGCGCCTTCGGACGCAAATCGCTCGGCCAGCGCCTTGCCGATTCCACTTGCGACACCCGTGACCACCACTACTTTATCTTTGATTTGCATTTGCCCTGCCTCTTGGCGAGCGCCTCAGTGCGCGCGACGTCGAAATTGATAGCTACCCGACGCGGGTACACGGAATACGACACTGCCGTCAGCGCGGACTCCGCCCTCTTCGTACCAGAGTTGATCACGAGCGATGACGATACGCGCGCGAATAGTCATATCGGTTCGGGTCTGCTGCGAAATGATGCGGCACTCGGGCGGAATCTCGCCGATGAAGACGTCGGCGTGACGACGGAATGGCAAACGACAAACCGGCGGGTAAGGAATCACGTCGTTGCGGGTGATTTCGCGTAACGCGGTCTCGGGCCTCAACTGCGCATCGCGCCAGCGTGCGGGATCGCGCAGGGTGTAGAAATCCATCAGTACCGCATTGCGCTGCGGGTCGATTTCAAAGACCCAGATACGCTGACGCTGCAGCGTACCCTGCGGGCTGCCCATCGGCCATTGCAGATAGACAACATGCCTGCCGAGTGCCGGTGCTTCGACTCGTGCGAAGAGCGGATAGAGAAGATCAGGCGCCTTCGCAGGATCGGGCGCGCTCTCGAGCAGGGAGTTTTCGCCGCGCTCGACCTGCTGCCGATTGTCGAACTCGCCAACCACCCAGCCGAGCAAAGTTTCGAGTTCACTCTCGAGGACGCTGCCTGCTGGCTGCGCCGCAACACCCTGTACCGAGAGCGTGAAGAAAGCGAGCCCGGTCGCGAAGGTGAAAATCATCCTCATTGTCAAAGATTAACCTGATTTCGGAGCTATTCGGTAATTGCTGCGCGAAGATATCTTTTCGTTCATTCCGGACGCTCCCACCTGCCCCACATGGTTCATACCTTGACTTGAACTACGCTGTAGTTATATCGTACTTATGGAATACGTCAAATTTGATTGGAATACCGAGAAAAGCCGGCTCAACAAAGCGAAGCATGGCGTCTCTTTCGAGGAAGCGAAGACGGTTTTTCAGGACGAAAACGCTCGCCTAATCGCCGACGACACGCACTCGATAGACGAAGACAGATTTGTGCTGCTGGGCCTCAGCTTCGCATTGAGGCTACTCGTGGTGTGCCACTGTTACCGTGAATCAGATCATGTCATTCGCATCATTTCCGCAAGAAGAGCCAGCCAAACAGAGCGGCTCACCTACCTGAGACTTCTGCCATGAAAAAGCGTTACGACTTCTCGCAATCCAAACCCAACCCGTACGTCAAAAAGGCGAAGCGCCAAGTCACGATCAGACTCGACGAATCGACCATCGACTACTTCAAGGGCTTGGCGATTGAGACGGGTATTCCCTATCAGAATCTGATCAATCTATATCTGCGCAACTGTGCAGCAGACAAGAGGCGATTGAAGCTGGATTGGGCTGCCTGACACACGGGGTCACAAAACCGGCGTCAGCCGATGCAACTTCCCCATTGACTCGGACAGCACGTAGAGTGCGCCGTCAGCGCCTTCGCGTACATCACGCACACGGCCGAGACCCGCGATGCGCTCTTCGCCGACCACGGCGTCGCCATTCAGAGTCAGCCGGACCAACGCCTGACCGGCGAGCGCCCCAAGAAAAAGACTGTCGTGCCACGCCGGAAACAACGAGCCCGTGTAGAACGTGAGGCCCGAGGGCGCAATCGACGGGATCCAGGTTTTCAGGGCTTTCGGGATATCGGCACGCTCCGTGCCCTCGCCAATCTGCCTGCCAAGACCGTAGGTACGACCGAACGTGATCACTGGCCAGCCATAGTTACGCCCGGCGCGCAAAATATTGAGCTCATCGCCGCCTTGCGGGCCGTGCTCGTGCGCCCAAAGTTCACCGGTACGCGGGTGCAGTGCCGCGCCCTGCACGTTGCGATTGCCGTAGGTGAAGATCTCGGGCAGTGCACCCTCGCGCTTGGCAAACGGATTGCCCTCGGGAATGGCGCCGGTTTCGGTGATGCGCAGCACGGTGCCGAGGTGATTGCCCAAATTTTGAGCCTCGTCCTGGCGAGCACGGTCGCCAAGCGTCACGAACAAGTGGCCGTTGCGGTCCCAAACAAGTCGCGAGCCGAAATGCTGACCGGCGCTTGCCTTGGGCTTTTGAACGAAGATGACCTGTACATCGCTGACGCTGCAGAGGTCGCGCTGACAGTCGAGGCGACCGCGGGCTACTTCCGTACCAACCTCGCTCTCGTTGCCGGCGGCATAGCTCCAGAAAATCAGGCGGTTCTGTCGATAACCGGGATGCGCCACCACATCGAGCAGGCCGCCCTGCCCGCGCACAGTCACTTTGGGCAAGCCCGAAACCGGCGCTGCCATCAGTTTGCCGTCGCGCAACACGCGCAGGTTGCCCGGCTTTTCGGTGATGAGGATGAGGCCATCGGGCAAGAGCGCCACGCTCCAGGGCGAGGCGAGTCCGCTCGCCAGCGTTTCGACCTTGAGCTTATAGCGCTCGGTTTTGAGCGGTGCCTCTTGCGTCTGTGCCTTGGCGGGCACCGCGGTAACAGGCAGCGCCACGCAGAGCACGGCGGCAAGGGTCGAACCGATTTTTTTGAGATACCGTTGCGGCGATAGCGATATCGACAGTAATGCTGGGTTCATGGTCCGGCTCCTTCCGTGGAGGTTATGGGCGAGAGTATTCGTAGCTGGAGCCAACGCCGAGGGGCAATTCGAAGCCCCAGAACGCCAGCAGAAAAGCAGTCCAGCAGACGATGAAGGTCAAAGAATAAGGCAGCATCAGAGCCACCAGCGTACCGATGCCCGTACTTTGCACGTAGCGTCGGCAGAAGACGACGATGAGCGGGAAATAAGGCAGCAGCGGCGTGATGATGTTCGTCGAACTGTCACCCACGCGGTAGGCGGCTTGGGTGAGATCGGGTGATACACCCAGCTGCATCAGCATCGGCACCATGATCGAACCGATCAGTGCCCATTTCGCCGATGCCGACCCAACGAGCAGATTGACGAGACTTGTGAGCACGACGATTCCCGCCAGCGTCACCCCGAGTGGCAGCGCTGCCTCGCGCAACGCGTTCGCGCCTTTGAGTGCGAGCAAAGCCCCGAGATTCGACTGGCCGAACGCGTAGATGAACTGCGCGCAGAAAAACGCCATCACGATGTAATAGCCCATGCCCGACATAGCCTTGCTCATGCCAGCGACCCAGTCACGATGGGTTTTGACGCTGCCCGATACATAGCCATAGGCGATGCCCGGCAACAAAAACGCAATGAAGATGATGGGCACGATGGACTGCATGAGCGGCGCACCCGAAACCAATAGCAGGCGCTCACCGGCCGCGTTGGGAGCTGCCGCCCAAGGCGTATCCTCACGAAAGATCGTCAAAGCAAAAAGACCGAGGGCGATGACGATGGTCAGCAGCGCTGCACGCAGACCGCGACGCTCTTCATCTTTGAGCGGCTCTTGCGTCGGCAGATTGGCCGGATCGCCGTCGACCACCGTGCCGCGCAGTCGCGGCTCGATGACGAGGTCGGTCAACGCCCAGCCGAGCAGCACAATCAGCGCCGACGAGGCGGTAGTGAAATAAAAATTATTGAGTGGATTGACGGTGACCGTGGGATCGACGAGTTGCGCCGCCGTCTGCGTGAGCCCGGCGAGCAGCGGGTCGAGACTCGAGGGCACGCCCATGGTTGCGCTGAATCCGCCGGACACGCCGGCGAAGGCCGCAGCAATCCCGGCAAGGGGATGGCGTCCGGCAGCATGAAAAATCACGGCACCGAGCGGAATCACCAACACATAACCGGCATCGACGGCGACATGGCTCAGGATGCCGACCGCAATCAGTGCTGGCGTCAGCAAGCGCTTCGGCGTCACTGCCATAGCCGCACGCAGCGTGGCGTTGATGAAACCCGTATGTTCGGCCACACCCAGCCCCAGCATGGCGACGAGCACCACGCCGAGCGGCGGAAAACTGGTGAAGGTCGTGACCATCGAGGCCATGAAGGTAGTCAAAGATTCACCCGCGAGCAGATCGCGAATGACGAGCGCTTGGCCGCTCCGCGGGTCGATCTCGGTGAAGCTGACATGCGAGAGCAGCCCGCTGATCACCCAACAGATCAGCATCAGCAACAAAAAGAGGACCGCCGGGTCGGGTAGACGGTTACCGAGTCGCTCGACGACATCGAGACTGCGGGCAAACCAGCTGCGACGGGTCGCGAGTTGGGGCGGCGAGCTGCGATCTTGCATTGCGGGTAATATCCGAACTAGGTGGGGAAGCGCTGCCGAGGCAGCCCGCAAATCTTAGCAGCGCTGTCCCCGGCGACGGAACTCTTTGGAGGGGCGAGCATGGCAACGCGTTCTTTGAGCTCGGCCGAGTGGCTGATCATCGCGCGCTTTGTGCTGATGGGTATCGAAATGTTGGCCATCAAGGCGCACCTCGTTCGCGGTCAGTACGAATGGCGCGACACCCTCGCCTCGATCGGCATGCGGATCGGCAACTACTCCAGCAATTTGCTGCTCGCCGGGGTCACGCTTGCGGTGTTCACGTTTTTGTACGAGCACCGACTATTCGAGATTTCCTCGTCATCCCCCTTGGCCTGGGCGGCACTCTTTCTGCTCGATGATTTCGCGTATTACTGGTTTCACCGCGCGAGCCACGAGTGTCGGTTTTGGTGGGCGGCGCACGTCAATCACCACTCCTCGGAGCACTACAACCTCTCGACCGCGATCCGACAACCGTGGACCGGAGTTTTGGTGGGTACTTGGGCACCGTGGTTTCCGCTGGTGCTGCTCGGGTTCCCGCCGGAAATGATCTTCTTGCAGAGCGGACTCAGTCTGCTCTATCAGTTTTGGCTGCACACTGAATCGATTCGTCGCATGCCGCGCTGGTTCGAGTATCTCTTCAACACGCCCTCGCACCATCGTGTTCACCACGCCGCCAATCCGCGTTACGTCGACCGAAATTACGGCGGCACCCTGATGGTGTGGGATCGCCTGTTCGGTACCTTCGTCGCGGAGCGCGATGACGAGCCCTGCCGCTACGGGCTGATCAAAAATATCAGCACTTTCAACCCGATCAAGATCGCTTTCCATGAATGGATGGCGATGGCGCGTGATCTGCGCTCGGCGCGCAGCCTGCGCGAAGCCTTCAACTATGTGTTCGGACCGCCCGGATGGCAGCCCGACGGTCGCGGCCCGACCGCGAATAACATTCGCGCCGAGTGGCTGGCGTCGCAGGTCGCGCGCGAAAGTCACTAGCGCACTTCGATAGCGGTGCGGGTGGTCAGGGGCTCATGATCAGGGGCTCATGATCAGGGGCGCCGCGACGAACGGCTTGATGCCAAGCCGCGGATACACCTCGCTCGGCAGATAAAACACGCCGTCCTTGGCGACCAGCGAGATCGTCTTGATGGCCTTGATATCTTTGGTCGGGTCACCGGGAATCAAAAAGAAATCCGCAAGCTTGCCGCGCTCGATCGAGCCTGTGGTCTGATCCATGCCGAGATAACGCGCCATGTCGAGTGTGGCCCGTGCCAGCACCTCGGCAGGGGTGAATCCGGCCTGCGTCATGAGCTCGAGTTCGCGG
>JBJTAV010000113.1:0-2898 GCA_046091005.1 Gammaproteobacteria bacterium
CAAGTTGCGCGGCCCACATCATCACCAGAAAGCCGATGCCGACCAGCAGCAGCGCGAGACCGAACTTGGCAGGTGATGAGGGATCGAGATTACGCTGGCCGAGCGCGACCCACATCCAGGCGAAAACCGGCGCGAAGATGAAAACGAAAATGGGATTCGCCGACTGATACCACGCAGCCGGATGCTCGCCGTCGGCGAACATGCCGCCCAGCCACGAGCGATCAGTGAAATCCTGCGCGAACAGATTGAAGGTGGTCGCCGCTTGTTCGAAGCCTGCCCAGAACAGCGCTGCACAAAGAAAAAACAGCGCGATCAGCAGCACACGCTTTTTTTCGTCGGCATCGAGACCGCCGAACAGCAGCACTCCGGCAAAGAAAATGAAGCCGACCGCAACCATGCCGCCGGCAAAGATCTGTGCCAGGCCCGTGATCGTCACCGGAATGACGCCCGTGTAGAGCAGCGTAGTCAGCAGGACGACCACTGCGCCACCGATCGACACATTGCGCCAGCCGCGCGAGCGTTCTTCGTCGGAGACGTTTGCGGGCGCAAGTCCCGCATCGCCAAGGTAATGCTCGGTCATGCGGTACTGCAGCACGCCGATCAGCATCGCGGCGCCCGCCACCGCAAAGCCTGCGCGCCAGTTCCAGGATTCACCGATGGTGCCGGCGATGAACGGCGCGATCAGCGCGCCGAGATTGATGCCCATGTAGAAAATCGAGAAGCCGGCATCGCGGCGTGCGCCGGGTTGACCTTCATAGAGCGCACCGACGATCGCCGAAATATTCGGCTTCAGCAGACCGACCCCGATGACGATGGTGGCGAGACCCAGATAGAACACCGCAGCACCACCCGGTACGGCGAGCAAAAAATTGCCGATGGCGATGATGATGCCGCCCCAGTAAACGGCGCGCCGCTGGCCGATCAGTCGATCGGCGATCCAGCCGCCCGGCAAGGAAAACAGGAACACCGCGCCAGTGTAGAGCCCGTAGATGGCGCCAGCGGTTTCGCGATCGACCCCGAAACCCGGATTGGCTTCGTCGGTAGCCGCCACCAGAAACAGCACCAGCAAGGCGCGCATGCCGTAGTACGTGAAGCGCTCGAAGAATTCGGTCATGAACAGCGTGGCGAGACCACGCGGATGGCCGAGAAAAGTTTTGTCACTCATTTTTTTGTTCCCCCTTGCGAAATCCCGGGTCTGGGTTGTTGTCAGGCCTCAGCTGTTTTGCTGCGCATGCGCTGCATGAGTCGCGCCATCAGCAGGCCGCCCTCATAAAGCAGGTACATGGGTACCGCCATGATGGTTTGTGAAATGGCGTCGGGTGGCGTCAGCAGAGCGGCAATCACGAAGATGCCGATCAGCACATAACCGCGGATTTCGGCGAGCTTGTCGACTTTGACGAGGCCCGTCAGCACGAGCAGCACCACGACCACTGGAACTTCGAACGCCAGTCCGAAGCATAGAAACATGGTCAGCACGAAATCCATGTAGCTCGTGATGTCGGTCATCATGCGCACGCCTGCGGGCGTGGTGCTGGCAAAGAAATCGAACATCACGGGGAATACGACGAAGTAGGCAAACGCCACGCCGGCATAAAACAGAATGATTGACGACATCAATAGCGGCAGCGCGAAGCGTTTTTCGTGGCGATAAAGACCTGGCGCCACGAACGCCCAGACCTGATAGAGCACATAGGGCATGGCGGCGAACAGCGCGACGAAAAACGCCAGCTTGAACGGCGTCATGAAGGGCGAGATCACGCTGGTGGCGATCAGCGACGAGCCGGCCGGCAGTTTATCGATGAGCGGTTGCGCGACCAGCGTGAATACTTCGTTGGAGAAGAACGCGATCGGCACGAAGACCACGATCACCGCCAAAAATGCGCGCAGCAAGCGATCGCGCAACTCGAGCAGATGCGAGATCAGCGTGCCTTCGGCGAGTTGTTCGGGCTCGCCGCTCATGGCGTGCTGTCAGGCCCTGCTTTGGCCGTGGGCTCCTCGGCAGGGGCTTCGCCTGCCGGGGCCTCGGTTGCAGGCACCTCTGTTGCCGGCACCTCTGCTGTAGCGGCCTCTGCCGCGGGCGCCTCCTCTGTCGCGGCGGGCGGCGTGCTCGATGAGGGCGTGCTCGATGAGGTCGAGGCGTGCCGACGTCGACTGCTTTCGGCCGCCTCGTCTTCGAGCTGTTCGCGGAACTGCCTGGCCATGGCGCGCGCTCGGCCCATCCACCGGCCGATCTCGCCAACGACTTTGGGCAATTTTTCGGGGCCGAGCACGAGCAGCGCGAGGCCCATGATCAGCAGTAATTCGCTGAAGCCGACTTCGAACATGCTTGCTCAGGCCCGCAGGCGGCGGGCGGAATCAGCCGTTGCGATCGGCAGGCTTGTTCGCCGCGGTCTTGGCCGAAGATTCCGGAAAGTCCGCGTCGGCTGCTTCCTGCTTGATCTGCTTCAGGCTTTCTTCGGCATCGCCTTCATCCATGCCTTTCTTGAAACCTTTGACGGCCGCGCCGAGGTCAGAGCCGATGCTGCGCAGTTTCTTGGCGCCGAACACCAGCAGGACCACCAGCAGGATGATGATCAATTCGCGCATTCCGATTCCCATAGCGACCTCTGCTGTCTGCAGCGTTGACGATGTGCCGATGGTAGACGTTTTCCGGGGTTTGCAGCCAGAACGTCACGGGACCGTCATTCACCAAGGCAACCTGCATGTTGGCACCAAATCGGCCAGTGGCGACTATCGGGTGGCCCGCCCGTGCGAGAACGCACAGCTCGGCGAACAGACGTTCGGCCTTGGCGGGCTCGGCGGCGGTGCTAAAACCCGGCCGATTTCCCTTGCGCGTATCGGCGGCGAGGGTGAACTGCGGCACCAGCAGCAAGCCACCACCGGTGTCGCTCAGTGAAA
>JBJTAV010000114.1:0-13603 GCA_046091005.1 Gammaproteobacteria bacterium
CGCGGGCATCGAACTTTTCATCCGCTTGCGACGCGTTTAAGATGCGCGCCCCGGCGTCCTGCCGGGCCCGTTGCCGGGATAGCTCAGTTGGTAGAGCGGCGCATTCGTAATGCGTAGGTCGTAGGTTCGAATCCTATTCCCGGCACCATTTTTATTTAAAAACCGCCCGCTTTCTGCCGTGGCTAATGTGCTGCTGACAGCGGTACGAAATGCGTTTTAAAAATCAGTGCGTCGCAATCATCATTCGTTGCTTCAGCCAATAGGCGTGAATGACTCTGACCGTATCGCCGAGGGTCGCCGTCGGGCAGGGCGCAATCAGTAATCCGGCGCAACCTTGCCCACGTCGCTAGAGTGTGGCGTTCAAGTCTTGCGGTTCTTCATGTACTCGACAAAGTCGACACGTGGTTCCTTCCAGTTGGCGATATCAAAAATTTCCGGGGTGAATTGTTCGAATAAACGACGGGGCGCCGTCGGCAAATCGTCCAGTGAACGCAGTTTGGCTCCGAGCCCCTTGCCATAGGTTCTTCCCGGTGTCTTGCCCATGCCGAGCCACGGGTGGAAGCTGACCAGGTTCTGGAACTGTACCGTCGAAATCGCATTGGTCACCTTCGGGTTGATGACGTCGGCAACGTTTGCCGCGAAAAAATAATGCGAGTCCCAGAAAAATTGCGGGCCGCCTGCTGCCTTGGGCCACTGGTCAGCGTTGAAAGGATTTGGAAATGAAAATGCAGACTGATTCGCAAGCAGGATGCGATCGCCGATTACATCGGTCCGCATTTCGCGCGGTTTGAGCGTGGCGCCTACGCCGGTTTCCATGCCATTTGGGCCGATGTCGACTTGCAAGGGTCCGCCGAAAAACTGCCAGACCTCGCGCGCTTCACCGGTGACCGGATTTACCCATTGCTGAATTGGCGCGTCGGTATCGAAGGCCGTATAGACGCCGACCTCGCGAATGACGCCGCGATGCTTGCCATCGGGCAAGGCCCGCCATTGCGCCACATTGAGGTTTTGCATGGTCAGCATGGGCTGCAGGTTGCCGTCATTAAGCCAAAGATAAAGATGCAGTCGACAAAAGGTGTAGACAGTCTCATCGGCAGATGAACCTTTTATCTTTGCGAAAGTGCGCGCGCGCGACGCGGGATCGTGGAGATTCAGGCGCTCGGCGACTTGCGGGCTCGCCTCGAGCGTGGGGGTGTCGAGCATCAGTACAGAGGATCCCCCCAGCGCGAACGCGCCGATCATGAGGTTGCGTCTGTCCAATGATGGTGGATTCATCGAGATACTCCCGCGTTGTCGAGACGATTGTGCTCAGCGCCGCAAGAAAGCCTCGCTGCGCTGCACGGTATTGGTACGAATGTTCTGATAGAAAAGATCGAATTCGTTGAAGTGCAGCATGCCTGCGGGCAGCGGCACTACTGCGAAGCCCGTCTGCGGAACGCCGCTGACCTGCAATATTCCGCCATTGCACTCGGCGCCGATGAGTTGTTTTATCGTCGGTGGCAGACCAATACCTTGTTGCAGTGACGCGGCAAGGCCAACGCCACGCCGCGCAGGTAGCGCGCCGAGACTCGCCGTGGCTTCGGCTTTTTTCGAATCGACTGAAAAAGTCAGCGGGTTGATGCAAATGACGTTCGACCGTTCGACGTCGCCGAATCGCTGCTGATGACGAGCGACCGTCATAGCCAAATATTGTGAGGGATCGCCGGTACTATCGAAAGCATTCCAACTCAAGAAGCACCCCGTTGAGGTCGGCGTGGCGCAGACCGGAATTCCACCGCCCAACTCGGCAACGCTCCGCTCGGTGAAAGAGACGCCGATGGCGTATGCTGCGACCAGCTTGCTTCGATAATTTTCTTTGGACCAAAACTCTTTCAGCCACCGTTCGACGTGAGCGGCGCCCTGGCTGTGGCCGACGATCATGAATGGACGACCGCCATTCCAGTGCGTCATGTAGTACAGAAAGGCATTACGGACGTCCTGCCAGGCGAACTCATAGGCGCCCAGAGCGCGCATAGCGGCCGGTGCGACTACCGCTGCTGCCGTGGCCTGCCGATACCGAGGCGCGAAAACTCGACAACAAGCATTGAATACGGCGGCTTGGCGCGCGATGACGGATTCGTCGGTCCAATCGTTTGTCGCTTGATCTTCGATCGGTTGATTCCAGTTCTCGGCGCGACGGTACGTCGTCGGATGAATGTAGAACACGTCAACCGCGGCGTCCTTTTGTCGATCGCCGTAGGGATCGTTTTCGGGTACGACGTCGGCGGCATCACGCCGATCGGGTAGTGCAGCCCATGCACCGGGTTCGGAGTAGTCGGGGGCCGCGGGGTGCGGTAGCTCGCCGAACGGTTTGCTCGGCATGTTGATCGGCAAGGATTGTGCCGCCGCAGAGCTTGCCGAGATCACCAAATAAAAAAGTGATGCGACCAGGAAGATTTTCGTTGATTCAAGCAATCTTTCGTAGCTGTGTGAGTTCATATCGCGATTGGTTCAGTTCCCATGTCAGACGAAGAAACAAGGCGTCATCGCCGTTGACCCAAAGATTGGCGACGGGCCACTGTGGCTGCCAACGCAGTTGATAATGACGTGCGGCAAATTCGCCCGCTGCGACGCGGATCGTTGCGTTGCCCAAGTAAGCGACTTCGATCGCCGACGGATAAGCCAAAAGGCCCGATTCGCCGTTGGCCGATTTCGAGTTGGTGTAGCCGTGGACGGTGCGGAATTGGCTAGCGGCGTCTGTGCCTCGTTGGCAGGTGATCAGCGCATCACCCACCAGTGGATGCAAGCCCAGATAGTCGAGAGGCTGCGCCAAGGCGATCAGTTCGTCGACTTGACCGAGCTCCGCGGTCATCCCTTGATACGCGAGCCCCGCAGGCGTGCTGGTGTAGGTCATCGAACCGCGTACTGCTTCGCCCTGAATGACACGCACGTGAGCATCCAGAGGTCGCGAGTGTTCGTCTAGCAAAATGCTGACATCGCGCCAAACGTCGACATCGTCCATTCGGCAAAGGGCGCGCAAGGAGCGTCCCGTTCGATGTGGGAACATTTCGAACCACTCGCGCCCCGATTCACCCGCGGGACCTAAATAGGTAATCGTGCCGGCCAAGGCTCGCATCGTTGCTCTCAAGAAAAACGTTGGACCACAGAGTGCAACGGAACTGAAGCGTTGGGAAGATACCCGCGTAGTCCATGCTATAACCCGAACGCGTCGCTTGTAGCGCGCTGGAGATGGCAATGCATCAGTTGGACGGTACGTCTGATCGAGAGGTCTCGCGACGCGAGTGGATTGCTGGACTTGGATTGTTGGCACTGGCGCCCGGCTCGGTGGTCGCGCGCTCGACGGAGGTGTTGCCGCCGCGGCCGTCACTCCTCGATGGGAAGACTTTCGACGAGTACATTCGCTTGCGCACCGCAAGCGATTTGGCGCCAGTACTCTGGGTGTATTCGGGCGTATTCGTCGTCAAACCCGAGGGTGAGGTCGCGCGCCCGATCGCCCGAATCGAGGGGCTGAGTCGCTCGCGCGCTACTGCAAACGCCGACGGCAGCTGGTTGTGGGAGTTGGACGAGGCTGGGTACTACTGTGCGATCGACAGCGGTCGTCCTGTAGCCTCGCTTTTCAACCCGTTTACCGGTCAGCTTGTCAAACCCAAGCACTATCGATCGCCGCAAAGACTGTTGCTTACGCGGCAAGGGATTCGGCCGGGGCGTACGGCGCCGCCGGGTGTGGAATTCAATGGTGAGATCACCCGCCTTGCAGAGGTCGCAGGCACCGTTGCACTGACCGAAGATCTTTATGTGAAGCTTCCTGGACGCGCAGCCTCTGCCGAGGCGCCAGCTCGCCCGTCACGCTTCGCAGCATCTTTGGCCACCTTCACCACGCGAGCGGAAAACTTCACGCGCCCGCGTCACGAGTGGATGGATTGCCAATTCAATTACACGACTCTGAATTCGTTCGTCGACTGGTTGGGAATGGAGGATCGTGGCGGCGTGCAGGATATGCGCCTGGTCGGCGTCAAGTGCCGATACGATGAGCTCACGGCCGCTGCACCGTGGCTGCTGGAGCGAATCAAGGTCGATCATCCCGGGCTGCTTGCGTGAGAGGCATCATGAATCGGAGAGTTTTGCTGTCGGGTTTTGGTTGGTCATCATTGCTTGCAGCCCCTGCTCTGGCTGCACAGGGATATCTCAAAGAAAACCATTCGCGCAATGCGAGGCAGCGAGAGGGTCTCGATTTGAGCACCCCGGAGGGCAACGTCATCGCGATGGCGAAGTTGACCGCAACCTTAGCACCCGACGGGTTCAAGCATGGTTGGTACTCCGGCGTCTTGATGGCGGCGGTACCCGGCGAGGCCGTTCGGGAGTTGGTGGGTGTGGTCGGCATGAGCACGCAGCGACTGCGCGCAGTGCCGGAGCAGGGCGGTTATCAACTTTTGCAAAAGGAGTGCGGTTTTTTTACCGATTTGGCAACCGGAAAGGTGCTGGAACGTTGGGTGAATCCCTACCTGAATGAGAGCGTCCAGCCGTTTCATATTGCAAATCCGGCGGTGAATCGTTGGATTCTTCCGCAGGTGAAAGAGGAGCGTTTCTACGATCGTGCCGACGGCAGCGTGCCTGCTTCACGGCCCTTCATTTTGCCGTGGCGACGTGCTGGCGATCGACTGATGCTCGAGCAGCGCACGCATTTTTGGGCGGTCAATCCGCTCGATCCGCAGGTCTGGCGGCGCGAGAGCAGCGGGGCGCGCATTCAGGTGTCCGACTGTATGAGTTACAACGCTCGCTGGTCCGAACTTGCCGATGCCAAGCGTGAGAGTGTCGAATACGACGGGCATTGGGTACACGTTCGTCCGTGGCAGCCATGGATGCTGATGGGTGATCGGCCGGGTCATTGTTTTTACTCGGCGATTACTGGGAGCGCGCTCTCGGCGAACGAGGTACCCGCCGAAATTCACGAGTTGGTTCGCGAGCGCTTGCCGGAATTTCTCGTGCCGCCGAACGAGGTTCGGAAAAGCGAGCCCAGCATGATTCGTTTCATGCGCGAGCGAAAACCCGCTAGCTGATCAATCAACTCCGCGACGCGTTGCGGGCGTTCAGTACCGCCCCGCGGTTGGAGAGACTGACGCGGAAGCTTTCGCCGTTCTGCAGTACGACGTGCATGTTCCTGCCTTCGCTCTGAATGCGCTCGATGGCTTTGCGGTTGATCCAAGCCGAGCGGTGGATTCGCAGGCCATCGAGAGTGCTCAACTCCTCCAGAGCGTCGCCAAAGCGGTAATAGATGAGCTCCTTGCCGCGCGACGTGTGAACTTGGATGTAGTGATCTTCGGCTGCGACTGCGAGCAACTCGTCCGGGTCGAGCTGTGTGATGCGGGTCAGACGCTGGAAAAATCTGGGTGCGGTGCGAGTCGGCGGCGGTATGACCGGCACGATCGTATTTTGCAGTGCTGCTGATACGGCTCGGGGACTGGACGATCGAATGCGGGGAATACCGGTGACGACCTCGAAGAGATAATTACCCGCGAGCCAGACGATCAAGCCCGGCGTGCCGCCAACAAGCAGCAGCCGCAGATAATCGCCGCTCAACAAGTTACGTTCGACAGCAAAGTAGAAGTCGATATTGCTGCTTCGCTTGACGATCCCCACTTCGACCATCCACCACAGCAACGCCGGGTTGTACATGCTCGACAACAACAAGTTGATGAGATAGCCCGTTGTCAGGCAGATCAGTGGCGGGATCGGGCGCGGTGCGAGGCGGGCCATGGATCGCGCCAAAGAATCCGACAGCCACCAGGAGATGGTGCAAATCGCGACCCACAACAGCATCGAGGCCGCAAAAGGGAAACCAGCGGCGATGCCGGCACCGTACCACCCCATGGGCAAAGCCGTGATCAACGGTGGGACCCCGTAAAACAACATCCACGGCCCACCACCGACGGGCGGTGCCTGCGGACTGCGTGCAGCGACGGGAGCGGATGCCTCGGACACCATGTCCATACGGGACAACGATAGGCGTCGTGTAGGAGGGCGTCAATCACGACCAATTCACGCTTCGCGAAGTAGTTTTAACGTAAATCGCCTAGTCGCAAATTTGGTGCGACGAAATAGCTGGCCAGTTCGCGAAAAGGCGCTTTTCCAGTCGCGATTTCCGATTTATTTTCCCGCTGCAGCCTCATGTCGAACGCTGGTATGCGGCGCACGTCAGTAACGATGCATCAGGCGTATGGATGCGAATTTGGGCTCGCGATTGTTTCCAGTTCCGAAACTTGGGGGATTCAAATGCAGATAAGTAAAAAAGTGGCTTTGGCCGTTGGCGCGGTCCTCGCGACCTACGCGACGGGGGTATCGGCGCAGACGGGATCCGGCGCGTCAGCGCTCGAGGAGATCGTGGTTACCGCGCGCAAGCGCAACGAGTCACTGCAGGACGCACCGCTTACCATCCTCGCGTTCAGCGACACACAAATCGAACAGCGAGGAATTCAGAGCGTCGCGGATCTGTCGAAATTCTCGCCCGGCTTGACCTTCAACGCAGGCACCACTCGGTCGTCGTCCTCATTTTCGGTACGCGGCATGACGCAGATTTCGGCGGTGGGTGACAACCGGCGAGACTTGGTGACGGTGTTCGTCGACGGCGTACCACTCGTCGGTTCGCCCGCCACTTTTGGTGCAGAGGATCTTGCCAGAGTTGAAATCGTCAAGGGCCCGCAGTCGGCGCTGTTTGGCCGCGCGACCTTCGGCGGCGCAGTCAGCATGATCACGAGTACCCCGGGGAACGAGTTCAAGGCGAAACTCACGGCCACGGCGGGCAACTACGGTGATCACCGTCTCGGTGGTTCGATCGATGTGCCGCTCGTCGACGGCGTCTTGTCAGGGCGTTTGGTCGTCGATGGCAGCGAGTTTGGGGGGTTCTACAAAAACGCGCTCGGTGGACGTCTCGGTGAAACCGAGTCCCGCTACGTTGCAGGCACTCTGAACTTTACGCCCAACGAAAATTTGTCTATCCGCATTCGTCACAGCGATCGACACGACGAGGACGGTATCGCCGCCACGCCGCTGATCGCGCGCTACACCACCCATAACTGCGGTCCGTTTCCGGGGTTCACTACTCGCGCGCTTGCCGGACTGCCCGCTGGTTTCACGGTAGAACAAGCTCGCAAGGCGTACTGCGGCCCGCTGAAGGCGCCGAGCGGCGCGATCGCGATCAATAACACGCTGCCCGCGGCGTCGATCGGCAAAACCAAGTTCGACGATCACCACCTCGAACTCGATCACACCTTGACCTCTGGCACCTTGGAATGGACTTTCCTCGATGGTTATACGCTGACCGCCATTGGCAGCACGCAGGATCACGAAGTGGTGTCGCTACTCGACTTCGAGCGAGCGCCCGATGACCGCTATCAAGCGTTCGTTGACACGGTGCAGACGCAAGACTCGTACGAAATGCGAGTCACTTCGCCGAGCGAGGGGCGTTTTGACTGGATGGTCGGCGTTGCCAGACTCGAGGCGACCTTCAGTACCATCGGTGCGTTCATCAACGGCACATTGTTCGGTGCTACGGCGGGCGGTCCCGCCGCCGCCTCGCTGGTACCGGCAAAAAGCGGTTCGAAGACCGATTCGATTTTTGCCAGTGTGGGTTTCGATGTGACCGAGGCGCTCAACGTGAGTATCGAGGCACGTCGCCAGAAGGACATCATCACGAGCGGTATCGGTTTGCCGACGCAGTTCGATATTAAAACCACGGCGACGCTGCCACGGTTCCTCGTCCGCTACGCGCTGAATGACACGACGAACCTCTACGCCAACTATGCGAAGGGCAATCAACCTACTCAAGGATACGCCACTTTCTTCCAGTTGACGCCGCAGCAACAAGCTGTCGCGCTCAAAAACGGCGTGAGTTCGACGGCACCCGAGGCGGAAGTCGAGAACTATGAATTCGGTATCAAGCATCGCGCCGAAGATGGCAGCTGGTATCTGAATGCATCGGTCTATTACCTCGAGTGGGTCGGTCGTCAGGGTGTGCGTTCGGTGCAGGTCGACCTCAACGGCGACGGCGTAATCACCAACTTGCCCGCGCCCTCGGGCGAGAACTTCAACGCGGTGCCATTTGCCGCGGGTGATAGCAACACCCGGGGTATCGAGATCGACGGTGCGGTCAGCCTGACCGATAAGCTGACTTTCGGCGGCAGCATGGCTTACGCCGATACCGAGATCACCAAAGCCTTGAACGAAGCGCTGCCCCTGCGGTTCTTCGGCAAAACCGACGCCAAGGGCTTCAAATTCCCGCTGGTACCGGACTTCAGCGGGGCGCTGTTCCTGCAGCATGAGGACAAGTTGTCGGGTGATCGAAGCTGGTACGCGCGTGGCGATATGACTTATATCGGCAAGCGCTACGACAGCATCGTCAACTTCGCCTACGTACCGGTGCAGATTCGCGCAAATGCGCGCGTTGGCATGAGAACGGACGCGTGGGACGTGTCGGTCTTCGTCAATAATTTGTTCGACGACGATACCCTGGAAGCCTCGCGGTACAACAGCGACAGCGCTGCTGATCCGTTCTTCTTCCAGCTCGCGGCATCCGAGGCGGTGCTCGCGAACAAGCGTCAATTCGGAGTAACCGCGAGTTATCGGTTCTGACGAAGCAGCCATGACGATCGACCGCAGAGATCTTCTCGGGGGTGCGGTCGGGGCCATGGCGGCCGTGATGACCGGCGGGGAGGCCTTGGCCTCCCCGCCGCGCCCCGCGGCCAACCTGGATCCGAACCTGCTCTATCGAAAACTGCACTATCGCAGTGATGACGGTGTCGTCTTCTGGTGGCTGCAGGGACCCAAATACGGTCAAGTCGGCACCAAGCTCACGCCGCTGTACCAGGCCAACGTCGGTACCTTTCAAAGAATTCGTCATCTCGAGGATGGGGGCTTCGAGTTGACTGCGCTCGAGATCAATTTGATCACGGACGTGAGCAGTGGCGAACCCATCGAGGAGTGGCGGAACCCCTATACCGGAGCGCTGCTACCCGCGCGTTTCAATCCGATGGGGCCCAATACGATCCGCTATCGAGCCGACAACTCCCGCGTTCTACCGACCGAAATCGGTGGTGCCCGGATCGAAAGCGAGGTCAAACTGCATCCGCCCCTGATCGTCGGCGACGACTACTTCCAGCGCGATGAGGCGGTGGCGCGCGTATACCCCAAAGACCGTGGCGTACCCTTCGAGGTCAACGACCTTGCGGTGTACCACGGCAGTGTTGCCAACTTGTCTGACCCGAAAGTTACGGTCGGCGAAGCCACCGTTTTCTTTGCCGAAGTCACCGGTTGGCAAAGGTGGATGAATATGGGGGATCGGCCCGGCAACCTCACGTCGCGCATGACTGGACGAAAAGTCCGGCGCTACGAAGAGTTGCCGGCAATGTGGCGCGAGCGGCTCGCGAAAAGAGCGCCGAAAATCGCTGCCGATCCCATCGCGGCGCTTGATGCCAAAGAAGCTGTGTTTGACCGGTGATCAGCACCCGATGATCAAAGATTTGGAAAGGCTCGTTCTGGCCGGTTGCCTGTCGCTGGTGATGGCTTTCTTCGCGAGCGCGCGTGCAACGGAAGCCACGGCGTTGCGCTTTCATGAAATCGCCGGTGGTGATGGAACGCCGATCAACGTGGTCGAAACGGGTAACGCCCTCGGACCCGCCCTGGTGCTGCTTCACGGTTTCTCGCAAAGCTACCTGAGCTTCGGGTTGCAGCTGCATGATCCTGAGCTCAAAAAGCGCTTTCGCTTGGTGGCGATCGACCTGCGGGGGCATGGTGGCAGCGGCAAACCTTGGGCGCGAGAGGCTTATGCAGGTCACAAACCTTGGGCGCAGGATATTCGCCAAGTCGTCGAAACTTTGAAATTGGATCGACCGATCATTGTTGGCTGGTCGTTCGGCGGCTATGTCGCGATGGACTACGTGCGCGAATACGGAGCCGACGCGGTCGAGGCTTTGGTGTTGACCGGCAGTCATGGGGGGCTCATCCGCCGCGGTGACGGCCCGCGGAACCACTACGAAGGCGATCTCGACGCGGCGATCGAGAATGCAAGGCAGTTCATGCATCTCATGACGGTCAAGCCGGTGTCGAAGGAAGCTTTCGACCGCGGGGTGTTTTCGACGCTCATGATGCCGGCGTATGTGCGCAACGCGATGGTGGACAAACGTCTCGACAATACCGATATGTTGTCGACGCTCGCGGTACGCACCTTGGCCATCCTCGGCGAAAAAGACACAAGTCTGCCCGCAGAGAAAATTCGCGATGTACTCTCTGAAAACTCGAATATCACGGTGCGGATTCTGCCTGCGGTGGGTCACTCGGCATTCATGGAAGCGCCCGAGGCATTCGATCGCGAGCTCATGAAATTTTCGATGGGTGGCGAAGATGCTCGAAACGCTGCGCAGACTGTTCAAGCCCGCTGACGAGGCGATCGACGAGGGTCGCCGCTCGATGCTGACGGCCGTGCCGGCGACCTTTGCCGGTATGGCGACCGGCGTGGGCATGGCGAGCGCGGCGTCGCTCGCCGAACCTCTCCCTGAGCAAGACGGTTTCATCAGCTTCGCAAGTGAGCAAGAGAAATTCCGCGCGCTGTTCCGCTTGGAGCGTGATTTGCGCGATCAGGGGACCACGTTCAGCACCTACCAATTCATCACTTACGCGTTACCACAAGGGGCGAGGCCGCAGCCTATCGTTCGTTGGGAAGGCATGGAGTTCTCGTATTTTCGTCGCGTCAGCGAACTTACTTGGCGCATTCATGCCCATAACGTCAGTTACCCGCGGGATTTGCACAACGGGCAATTCGTTACGGACGTACGCAACCCTTTCACGGGCCAAATGCTCGACGTCGAGCCGATGAAATTATTGAATGATCCTGGGGTGCTGCATGGGCCGCAGGGTTATCTGCCTCTCGACGCCAAGTCGGTCAACTGGTTGAGCACTTACCACGTACTGCGCACCGAGGGTGCGCTCATCAAGTCGGAGCATATTCGACCAACCCCCGATGGTTGGCCGACGATGTTCATCGAGAGCTCCTGTAGCACGGTCACCCGCAAAGACTTCATGGACCACTCGATTACTGCGTTGCCTTATCAGACCGCAGGTTTCTACGTATTTCCGTTCCCGGCATGGATGCGTATGGGTGATCGTCCCGGGCACATGCTTGGCGCGTGGAGCGGGCGCCGGGCAGTCGCCGGTTCGCGCGATTTGCCGCGTGAATTTCGCGAACGAGTGGCTCGCGAAAACCCGGAATTGCTCGAGGCGCGATGGGGCGAGCTCGAACGACCGTTGTCACCGATGATCAAGGAGGCGCTGCAGTCATGAATCGTCGAGAGCTCTTGCCCTCGGTACTCGCCGGAATGGTGGCCGGAGTCCTGCCGATGCCTTCGATGGCACGCGTCGCCAACGGGCCCGCTGCGCACCGCGGTTTATCGGAGTTTCTGGCCCTGGATCCTGTCGAAAATTTCCGGCTAGCCATGCGCTTGCAGCGCAGCTTGGAGGATGTCGACGATATCCTCCATTGGTATCACTTCATCATGATTGCTGTGCCGGTCAACGCGACTCCGAAGCCGGTGGTGCGCTGGGAGGGCATCGAGTTTTCACGTCACCAAAAAATTGGCGAAAACCGCTATCGCATGCATGGCCACAACTTGTCTTTTCCGCGCGATTTACGCTCCGGGAAGTTTGTTGCCGAAGTACGTAATCCCGTGACCGGGAAGATGGTGGCCGTACCACCGATGGCACTTACCCAAGATCCTGGCCTCGTTCGCTCGCCGGCCGGGGTGATCTCGCTCGATAAACCGTCAGCGCCACCGCGCCCCGATTACAAAGTGTTGCGCCGCGAGAATGGGTTAGTCAAGGTGGACGGGATCCGTGTGCCGCCTGACTCGTGGCCGGTCACCTTCCTCGAGATGGGCACCGAAGCCGCACCGATCGAGTTGTTCGAAGACCAATCAAAGAAATGGTTACCTACCGAAGTCTCGGGAGCCTATGTCTTTCCCTGGCCGGCATGGATGCAGATGGGTGATTCTCCAGGTCATATGTTTGCCGCATGGAGCGGCTGCAAGCTACGCTCGATAGCAGAGCTGCCGGTCGAGTTTCATGAGCGGGCGCAGCGGGAATTTCCACAACTGTTGCGTGTCGATCGCCGAGCGTTCGATCGTGATTTTCCAGACTTGTATCCGGGTTGAAATGGCGCCTTGGCTCATCTTTGTGGGTATGTTGTTTTTTTCAAGTGACCTCAACCCGCTGCGGGCGGCCGAACAACCGCCAAATTTCAAGGATTGCGCTGATTGTCCCGAGCTCATCGAGATTCCGCTTGGCACCTTCATGATGGGTGCCGATGTCGCCGAGCCGAGGCGTTTGGCGTTGCCGGAATTCTGGGCGATACGCGAGCAGCCGGTACATCGAGTCGATATCCACACTCGGTTTGCTCTAGGAAAATACGAGCTTAGCCGCGCCGAATTTCGCCGCTTTGCCAGCGAGACGGGCTACTCACCGGAGCCTGGATGCTGGCACTTCGTGGGCACCGAGTGGTTGTTCGATGAGTCACGTAGTTGGCGTGACGCCAAGATCGGTGAGACCGAAGATCACCCGGTTACCTGCATCAATTGGCACGACGCTACGGCGTACCTCGAATGGCTAAGTCGAAAAACCGGCAACCGCTATCGCTTGGCGAGCGAGGCGGAATGGGAATACGCGGTGCGTGCGGGGACTACCACGGCGTATTGGTTTGGTGACGACCCGGCGACGATTTGCCGCTTCGTCAATCTCGGAGACCTCGACACACAGGATATATTCCATTGGGACCAAACCCGTATCAAGTACGACAAGATGACCGACTGGAAGGGTCAGCCTTGTCGCGACGGGTTTGCGTCGCTCGCGCCCGTCAGGGTGACCATAGCCAATCCCTGGGGCTTGCACGGCATGCTTGGTAATGCGAACGAATGGGTTGCCGATTGCTGGACTGACAACCATCGAGGCGCGGCGGCGGAGCAGATAGCGCGGGTGCCCTGCGCCGAGGGTGGGTTGTGGGTGATGCGCGGTCAGGGGTGGACTGCGATCGGTGGGAGCACGCGCGCGGCGTTTCGACTGAAGATGAACGCCACGGATCGGCGATTCACGTTCGGATTTCGCGTCGCCCGAGATCTTTGAGGTCTTTTTCGCTCGCGCTTCGAGCAGTCAACGCGCTTCGAGGCTGGCGCGGATCTCGTCGAGTGCTGCCGGGTCCTCTATGGTCGCCGGAATCTCGTAGGGTCTGCCGTCGGCGATGGCTCGCATCGTTGCCCGCAAGACTTTTCCGGAGCGCGTCTTTGGCAATCGCGCCACCACATGGCAGCGCTGAAAGCTTGCGACAGGCCCGACCTCTTCACGCACGCGGGTGATCAACTCTGCGCCGACTTCTGCGGCGGGTCGCGTGATGCCTGTCTTGAGGACCACAAGACCGACGGGCACCGTGCCTTTGAGCGCATCGGCGACGCCTATCACCGCGCACTCGGCGACGGCTGCGTGTCCGGCGATGGCTTGCTCGAGTTCGCCCGTCGAGAGCCGATGCCCGGCGACGTTGATGACGTCATCGATACGACCCATTACGAAGACG
>JBJTAV010000115.1:0-26550 GCA_046091005.1 Gammaproteobacteria bacterium
AGCGTCTATGACCAAGCCCGCTAAGCCGCTGCCCAGGTTCACGACCGAGGCGCAGGAGCGCGCGTACTGGGAAACCGAAGGTCGCGACTCCACCCAGCATCTCGACTGGGCGAAGGCGCAGCGTGTAGTGCTGCCCAACCTGAAGCCGTCGACGAAAACCATCTCGCTGCGCCTGCCGCAGCACCTGCTCGATGCCATCAAGGCGGCGGCCAACGCGCGCGATGTGCCCTACCAGTCGCTGATCAAGGTGTGGCTGCAGGAGAAGGTCGAGGGTTGATGCGCGACGGTGGATCCGTTGAGCATGGCTACTCACTCGATCAGCTGCCAGTGGCCACCCTTGTCAGGGCCGATGCGCTGCAGGCGGCCTGATTCGCGCAGCTTCCGGGTCGTCCACCCTGCCGCGGCGGATCGACTCCTCCAGCGTCAGCACCATCTCGCGCCGGTCCAGGCGACTGACATCCCAGCCGGCGGCGAGCGGAACGCCGCAATCGCCCCACGTCTGTCATGCAAGCGGCCTAAACAACATGAAACGGCATGCGCGCTGTACTGGCCGCAATGCGCCAGAGCGCGGTGTCGAGCTGGAACTCGACCTGGCTCGCTTCAACCGCCTGGCGCGTGCGGTTCGGCGTGAGCCACGTCAGACGTTGAACCGAAAATGCATCACATCGCCCTCGCGGACGATGTACTCCTTCCCCTCGAGGCGCAGTTTTCCGGATTCTTTGGCGCCTTGCTCGCCCTTCAGAGCGACGTAGTCATCGAAGGCAATCACTTCGGCGCGAATGAAGCCACGCTCGAAATCGGTATGAATGACACCCGCAGCCTGTGGCGCTGAAGCGCCTTTTTTCACGGTCCAGGCGCGAACCTCTTTTTCGCCGGCCGTGAAATAGGTTTGCAGCCCGAGCAGCGCATAGCCTGCCCGGATCACGCGATTGAGACCAGGCTCATCCAGCCCCAAATCTTTGAGAAACTCCGCTCGGTCGGCATCGTCGAGCTGAGAGATCTCGGCTTCGATGGCTGCGCACACCGCGACCACCTGCGAGTTCTCGCTGGCGGCGAGTTTGCGCACGGCATCGAGCATCGGGTTGTTGTCAAAGCCGCCCTCCTGAACATTGGCCACATAGAGCACCGGCTTGTATGTCAGCAGTTGCATCTCGCGCACGATCGGCCGCTCGATCTCATCGAGCGACACGGCGCGTGCGGGCTGTCCGGCATTGAGCGCATCGCGTACGCGGCGGATGATGTCGCGCGCCTTGATCGCTTCCTTGTCCATCGCCTTGGCGGCTTTCTCGGCGCGCTGCAGCGCTTTCTCCGCGGTTTCGAGGTCGGCGAGCGCGAGCTCGGTATTGATGGTCTCGATATCGTCGAGCGGATCGATCTTGCCCGACACGTGCACGATGTCGTCATTGACGAAACAACGCACCACATGCGCAATGGCATCGACCTCGCGAATATTGGCGAGAAACTTGTTACCGAGGCCTTCGCCTGTCGAAGCACCCTTCACGATACCCGCGATATCGACGAACTCGACCGTGGTCGGCACGATGCGCTCGGGCTTCACGATGGCCGCAAGCTGATCGAGTCGCGGATCGGGCACGGGGACGATGCCGACATTCGGATCGATGGTGCAGAAAGGGTAGTTCTCTGCCGCGATCGCCGAGCGCGTGAGCGCATTGAACAGGGTCGACTTGCCGACATTGGGCAGCCCGACGATTCCGCACTTGATTCCCATGTTTGATTCAGTCCTGTGTATGCAAACGGTTCATCGCTTTTTCGGCACCCTGCCCGAGCATGACGGACAAGGCATCGGCGGCACGCTCGAGTGAGCCTTGAATGGCACGTTCGTCCGCCGCCGAGGCGCGCTGCAGCACGTAGTCGAGCACCAAATCTTTGTTCCCGGGATGCGCAATGCCGACTCGCAGTCGCCAAAAATCGGCGCCGATCGCGGCGATGGTATCGCGCAAACCATTGTGTCCGCCGTGTCCGCCACCGAGTTTCAAACGAGTAGTACCGACGGGAAGATCGAGTTCGTCGTGCGCCACCAAAACTTCGCCGGGCGACACTTTGTAGAAATTCGCGAGCGAGGCAATGGAACCACCGCTCCTGTTCATGTACGTGGTGGGCTTGAGCAACCAAAGCTCGGGCGTCGCGCCACCGTCGGCTGTCATGCGAATACGCGCGACTTCACCAAGATGTTTGCTCTCGGCGCGAAACACTCCGCCGTGCCGCCGCGCCAGTTCATCGACGAACCAAAAGCCCGCATTGTGTCGGGTCCGCGCGTATTTTTCGCCCGGATTGCCAAGACCCACGATGAGCTTGAGGGTTGTGCCAGCCACTCGACCTCCGCAAAAACGGAGGCCGCCACGAAGGCGGCCTCCATTCGCGTCTCGATGAAAGAGACCCGCCGAAAAGCGCGATTACTTCTTCGCGCCTTCCTTCTTGGGCTCTTCCTTCTTCGCATCGCCCGCAGCAGCAGGCGCTGCGGCAGCCGCCGCAGGCGCTGCTGCGGCCTCGGCTGCCGGAGTTTCCGGCTCCTCGGCACGCGGGCTGTGGACGGAAACCACCACCTGATCTTTGCCCTGCGTCACGGCCGTCGCCACGACGCCCGCGGGCAGCGGCACATCGGAGATATACTTCGACTCGTTGAGCTTCATCTGCGACAAGTCGAGCACGATTTCTTCGGGCAGATCCTTCGGCAAGCAGGACACTTCGATGTCCGCGATGCGGTGCGACACGATACCACCCTGCGTCTTCACGCCCGGCGAGATCGATTCACCCTTGAAGTGGATCGGCAGGCGAATGCGGATTTTCTCCGTCTCGAGCACGCGCTGCAGATCGAGATGCAGCACCTGCGGCTTCGCCGGGTGCATCTGGAGATCTTTGACGATGGCGGCCTGAGTCTCTTCGCCGACCTTCAGACCAATGATGGTCGAATAGAACTTTTCGTTCTCGACCAGCGTCATCAGTTTTTCGTGGTTGAGCGAGAGCATGCGCGGATCGCGCTTGCCGCCGTAGAGGATGGCCGGGACTTTGCCCGCATGACGAAGGCGGCGGCTCGCACCCTTGCCCTCATCGCTGCGAACATCCGCGGCGAGTTCGAACGAAATTTTCATTGACTTGACTCCTGGTTGGTAAATGTCCGTTCCGCGACCAGAACGGACTCAATCGACGTACAGCGAACTCACGGACTCTTCGTCCCTGATACGCCGTATCGTCTCGCCGAGCAGGCCCGCCACCGTAAGCTGACGGATCCGCCCGCACGTTCTTGCGGCCTCGGTGAGCGGGATGGTGTCAGTGACCACCAGCTCATCGAGCCCTGAATTGCTGATTCTCTCGACGGCCTTGCCGGAGAGGATGGGATGGGTGATGTAGGCCACCACGCGGGTCGCGCCCTCATCTTTGAGCGCCTGCGCGGCAAGACACAACGTACCCGCGGTATCGACCATGTCGTCGATCAGTACGCAGGTTTTGCCGGCGACCTCGCCGATGATGTTCATCACCTTCGATTCATTGGGTCGCGGGCGACGTTTGTCGATGATGGCGAGTTCGATGTCATCGAGACGCTTGGCAAGTGCCCGCGCACGCACCACGCCGCCGACATCGGGCGACACCACGATCATGTTTGCGTAGCCCTGTCGCCAGGCATCGCCGAGCAGGACCGGCGAGGCGTAGACGTTGTCGACCGGGATATCAAAGAAACCCTGGATCTGCTCGGCGTGCAGATCGACGGTGAGCACGCGGCTGATGCCCGAGCCCGCCATCATGTTGGCGACCAACTTGGCCGAGATGGCAGAACGCGTGGCGCGCGGGCGACGATCTTGCCGCGAGTAGCCCATGTACGGCACGACGGCCGTGACGCTTTTGGCCGAGGCGCGCCGACAGGCGTCAGCCATCACCAAAAGTTCCATCAGATGATCATTGACCGGCGGACAAGTCGGCTGCACCACGAACACGTCGCGACCGCGCACGTTTTCCATGATCTCGACATTGACTTCACCGTCGCTGAAACGGCCGACGACGGAGCGGCCGAGCGGCACCATCAGGTGTCGCGCGATCTCCTGGGCCAGCGAGGGGTTCGCGTTGCCGGTGAAGAGTGCGAGCGTCTGGCTGTCCAAGTGGGCCTCTCGAGCGCGGTGACGCCGTCGTCGATGGGTCGGTCACCGAATGGCTGGGGTGGAAGGATTCGAACCTCCGAATGGCGGGATCAAAACCCGCTGCCTTACCACTTGGCGACACCCCAGCAGACGCGGTGTCTTAAATCACGGCGTGGCCCAACCCTGCAAACGGTCGATCACAGGCGAACGCGACACGCCGCGCACCACCCATGCTCGCCAGCAATCCGGCACTCGCGCTGCGATTCGCTCGGCGGCCGCCGCCGAGTCGAAGCTTGCGAATAAACAGGACCCTGTGCCCGTCAACCGCGCCGGGGCGAACCTCGCCAACCAGTCGATCGCGTCCGCGACTTCCGGGTAGCGCTGTCGCACCACCGGCTCGCAGTCGTTTCGACCCCCCGACGCCAAAATGGCGGGTATTGTGAGGATGGGTGAATTTCGTGTCAATTCAGGTGCCTGGAACACCGCGGCGGTCGGCACGCTGACCCCCGGATGGATGACCAGAAACCATTTTTCGGCGAGTTCCAGCGGGGTCAGACGCTCCCCCACCCCCTCGCCAAGCGCCGACATGCCGCGCAGAAAGACCGGCACGTCAGCCCCCAGTTTGACGCCAATGGTGGCGAGCTCATCGACCGTGAGCCCGCACCCCCATTGCGCATTCAGCACGAGCAGGGTCGTCGCGGCATCCGAACTGCCGCCCCCCAAGCCTCCGCCCATCGGGATGCGCTTGCGGAGGCGGATTCGTGCGCCCGCGGGCACTCGCCCGTCCCTTGCAAGCACCGTCGCCTCGAGTGCCCGGGCGGCACGCACGCAAAGGTCATCGGCCGAGGGGATCTGCGCGAGGGCGCCGGGTTTTGCGAGTGCATCATCACAACGTTCGATGATGCCCGGCGGCGCTGGTTCGAAGGCGAGTTCGTCGATGAGATCAATGATTTGAAACACCGTCTGCAACTCGTGATAGCCGTCGGCGCGTCGGCCCGTCACGTGCAAACAAAGATTGAGTTTGGCGGGCGCCGGCCACCATACAAGCGCAGAGGGCGCGACCGCGGGTGAGCTCATCGCGTGCTCGCGCCCCAAGTATCGACGAGCAGCCGCAGTCGCAATCCCTCGCGCGTGGCTTCGATGCGCTGCGGCAATTCATAGTTGACGCCGCTCACCTTGGCATAGGCGGGGAAGACCACCGTCCAACCCTGCTGCTGCAGACTCTCGAGTCGTGGGTGGCCATCGGCGACGCGCTCCAGAGCACTATGTGCAGGGTCCGGCACGCCCAACATCCAGTAGCGGAGCGAGTCAACCGGCAAAGAAAAACCGAGACGCCGTTCGAGGTCGGCCCTCGCGATTTCGTCGGCGAGTCGCCCATGGTTGAACTCGAGACGCAGTCCGCCAACGCCCAGCGGGCCGTCGAGTTCGATTTTCGAGGCGGCCTCGCGCTGCGCCCAGCGCAGGCTCGCCGTGAAGCCCTCTTCGCCACTGGCGACCGCCACCCTGCCGCGCAGTTCGAAGCGCGGCCAGGACTGCAGCGCGACGCGGCGCGACGCCCAGTCACTCGGCAGCATCACCGGCAGTGCCGTTGTGCCGAGCAGGCTCGCACAACCACTGATCAGGGCGCCGGCGAGCAGCAGCAACGGCCAAAGAAAACGACGGGTCACGCTCTGGAACTCCAAGCGTTTCAGCGCTTGCCGCCCTTGCGACCTTCGCCGGCCAGCCGCTCGACGGTGGCACGCAGGGGTTTGGATTCAGGGGCGATCAACAGCGCGCGCGCCCAGATGGCACGCGCCGCAGCCTTGTCGCCCATCGCCCACAGAACCTCTCCCCAGTGCGCACCGATTTCGGCCTCGCGCGAGAGGCGCCACGCGCGCTCCAGCAAAGGCAGTGCCGCTTGCTTGTCACCGCGGCGGAACAGCGCCCAGCCCAAGCTGTCGATGAAGGCGGCACTATCCGGCCGTTGCGCCACCGCCTCACGAATGAGCTTCTCGGCACGTGGCAGCTGGCGCTTGCGATCGGCGAGCGTGTAGCCGAGCGCGTTCTGGATGTTGCCATCGCCCGGTCGCATGGCGAGCAGATCTTCGAATACTTTGACACCCTCGGTGGTACGCCCACCCGCATCGAGTACCACCGCACGCTGATAGAGCAACTCGGGGTGCGACGGGAAGCGTGCAAGCGCCGCATCGAGCGTCGCCAATGCATCGTCGGTCAAGCCGGCGTCCTGCAGGGCTCGCGAACGCGAGATCTCGATCTCGATCGTATCGGCGCGCCCGCTACGCAGCATCTCATCAAAGAATTTGAGTGCCTCGCTGCGATCGTTGCGCTCGAGCAGCAGTCTTGCGGCCCGGATGCGCGGCGGCAGTCCAGCGCCCGCTGCCGCCAACTGTCGATAGCTTTGCAGCGCGACATCTTTGCGTCCGCGCCGCTCGGCGATGACCGCGAGATAAAAGAGCGCCTCGGCAGCGCCGCGGTCGCGACTCAGCCTCGCCCCGAAGCGGCGCTCGGCTTCGGCTTCATCGCCCATCGAGAGCGCGAGCAACGCGAGGCGACGATCAGCGTCGGCGACGATGCGCTCGTTACCGGCCTCCCGGTTCGACTCGATGGCGAGCAATTCTTCGCGGGCCTGATCGAGACGATCGAGTGCGATCAAGGTTTCGATGTGGGCGAAGCGATGATTTTCCGGATCCCCCTGCGCAACGAGGTCGGCCTCGGCGAGTGCGACCTGATCATCGCCTTGCGCTGCTGCAGCCGCTGCCAAGAGCCGAATGGTGCGCGCCTCGTTGCCGCCGCCCTTGGCGCGCGCCGCGGCAATGAGCTCGCGACAGGCCGTCAGATCATCGGCATTGCAGGCCATGCGGGCGAGCGTGGAGAGTGTGCCTGCGGAGGCTTTCTCGCGATCGACGAGATTACGAAAGACCAGCCAGGCCGCGGGCGTGGCATCGCCCTCGGCGAGTTCGGGCAGCAGTTCAGCCAGTGCTCGGTCGATTTCGACATCGGGCTTGGCGAGCAGATCGCGATACACCTTGCGCGCAAAGTCGATACGCCAGGTCTCGAGCGCCACAAGACCGATCAGCCGCAAGGCCTCGACATTTTCGCCGTCGAGCTCGAGCAGCCGGTCTGCGGCTTGCGAGGCGGCTGGCAGATTGCGGCAGGCCCGTGCCACCTCGAGCGCGCGCTCGATGGTTCGCGGATCGCGATCAGCAAGCCCCGTGGCGAGATAGCCATCGACCGCAGCCTTGCAGTCCCCGGCGAGCAGGGCGCGCTCCGCCTCGCTGCGATCGGGGGGTTGCAAAGCCGACAGGGCCGGCGACAGCAACAACAGGAAGAGTGCCCAAGGCAATCGAAACGAGGGAGATGACATTGTGTTCCGACTATATCGGAACGCGCCCGCTTGTCAGCACCCGCGCGCACCCCGAGAATCGCGCCTGCCCGCCCACGGGCCGAAGCCCCCGGGCAAAAATGAAAGACTCCATCCGACAACGCCTTGACCAACAGCTCGACCGCTTCGAAGAAGTGGCTCGCCTGCTCGCCGATCCGGATCTCGATGGCAGCTCCGGCGGGTTCCGCGATCTGTCGATGGAGTACGCGAAACTCACCCCGCTGGCCGAGCGTTATCAGGCGTTCCGCAACCTTGAGGGAGATCTCGCCGCGGCGAGAGCGCTAGAGAGCGACCCGGACCCCGAAATGCGTGCGCTCGGCGAGGACGAAGCGCGTCGACTCGAGCAGACCGTGGCGACAGAGGAACTCGCGCTGCGCAGGCTGCTGGTGCCCGCCGACCCGCGCGACAGCCACAATATTTATCTCGAAATCCGCGCCGGTACCGGCGGCGATGAGGCCGCCATTTTTGCCGGCGATTTGCTGCGTATGTACAGCCGCTATGCCGAACGGCAGGGCTGGCAGGTCGAAACCCTGAGCGAAAGTTCCGGCGAGCACGGCGGGTATCGTGAGGTCATTTGCAGGGTGAGCGGTAGCGGCGTCTTCGCCAAACTCAAGTTCGAATCGGGCACTCATCGCGTGCAGCGCGTGCCAGCGACCGAGGCCCAAGGCCGCATCCATACCTCGGCAGTCACTGTGGCGATCCTGCCCGAACTCGATGAGGTCGAAGATATCGAGATCAACCCGGCTGATCTGCGCGTGGATACCTTCCGCGCCTCGGGCGCCGGCGGTCAGCACGTCAATAAAACGGATTCCGCGGTACGCATGACGCACCTGCCGACGGGCATCGTGGTCGAGTGTCAGGATGAGCGCTCGCAGCACAAGAACCGCAGTCGCGCGCTGTCACTTTTGAAGGCGCGACTGAAGGCTGCCGAACAGGAAAAACGCGACGCGGCGCAGGCCCGCTCGAGAAAACTGCAGGTGGGCAGCGGCGATCGCTCCGAGCGGATTCGTACCTATAATTTTCCGCAGGGCCGGGTCACCGACCACCGCATCAACCTGACGCTGTATCAGCTCGACGCCATCATCGACGGCCGACTCGAAGATCTGCTCGAGCCGCTGTCACAGGAACATCAGGCGGAACTGCTCGCCGAAGAAGGCATCTGATCGCGGCGATGCCGCAGATCGGCATAAGCGGTAATCCCAAAAGCGATCAATAGCGGCTGAAACAGCGCGCCGATGATCGCGGCGACAATCGATGAGGCGGGCAAGCCATCGGCGAGCTCAATGAATAGCAGCCCGATCAGGCTGCCGATGACGAACAGGCCGAACACCGTCATGGCGACGACGACCAGCGTCGCGGCGAGATGCCGCCAATGGCCGCGTGCCAACTGCAGCGCGCCGTCGAGCGCAGAGCGCGGCCGCGCAGACTCGAACACCACGAGTGCCAGCGCCGGCCAAAAGCCGATGAGCAGGTAGACACCCGGGATCACGAGCAGAAGAAAACCGAGCGCCACGGCCATGAGCGCGAGCGCGAGCGTCGCCAAGGCGCGCGGCAGCAGTTGTAAACCCTGCCAAAGATCAGTGGCAATGGTTTTCAAAGATTTCGCTTCGTGCAGCAAGCTTGCGCGCTGCCGCAGCATCAGCACCAGCCAGCACCAAAGCGTGCCGACGGCGGCCAGAATCATCAGCAGCCACCACGGTAAATCTTTGGCGGTGTCGAGCGCGAGCGACTGCCCGGTGCTCTGCAGATAGGCCGAGGGTAGCTGCCCGAGCAGCACGGCGAGCAGCGACAGCGGCAGGCAAGCCAAGAGCGACCGGCGGTACAGCCCGAACCCGGCATCAAGAATTTCGCCAAGGCTCGCCGCGCGTCTTGGCAATAGCAGTTCGGTGGGCAGCGTCGTAGGCGTTGGCATGCGGTGGCAATCTAGCAGATGCGCTCACCCGCCGCGCCACGTGCCAAACTAGTCGCATGGTTCAGCGCCGCACGTCACCGCCGCCCGAGGCCACCTCGCTACCCGCAAATTTGCGTCCGGCCGTGCTCGCGGCCGCGGCCGCGCTGGGTACCTCGATGGACGATGACACCGACGCACTGCGCGAAGCCGAGTCACTCGTGCTCGCAGCCCTCGGCTTGCCGCGCAGCATGCTTTACGCCGACCCGCAGCGCGCACTCTCGATCAACGAGCGCGAGCGCATTGCGGGTTGGCTCGCACGCCGCTGCGATGGCGAGCCCCTCGCCTATCTGCTCGGCGAGCGCGAATTTTGGTCTTTGACCTTGGAAGTGAGCCCGGCGGTCCTCGTGCCGCGGCCCGAAACTGAATTGCTGGTCGAGCGTGCGCTGCAAGCCGGCGATGCACTGGAGGCAACCGGTACCGCGCTGCCGCGCGTGCTCGATCTCGGTACGGGCTCTGGCGCCGTTGCCATTGCGATCGCTCACGAGCGCCCGAGCTGGCAGGTGACTGCCGTCGAACGATCGGCCGCCGCACTCAACGTGGCGCACCGCAACGCCCGCCGTCACTCGACGGGTAATCTCGAATTGCTCGCGGGGAGCTGGTTCGAACCGCTAGGCAACCGACGCTTTCATGTGATTGCCTCGAATCCGCCGTATGTGGCGGGCGATGATCCGCGTCTCGCAGGGGACTCATTGCGACACGAACCGCGCGACGCGCTGACCCCGGGTGCAGACGAATTCGCCGATCTGCGGCAACTGGTCGAAGCGGCACCCGATCATCTTGAATCGGGGGGCAGCTTGCTGCTGGAGCACGGTGCGACACAGGGGGCGCAGCTGCGTAAACTGCTTGTCGCGCGGGGTTTTGCTCACGTAGTCTCGCACCCCGACCTCGCTGGACACGAGCGCGTGACCAAAGGGCAACTGCCCTGACGCAACGCATCCCGGCCGTCATCACGACCTCATCACACGATCTCATCACTGCAGAGAAATCTTCATGCTCAAATTCAAAACCAGTGCCGGCGACTTTACCGTGGAGCTCTTCACCAAAGAATCACCGGAGTCGACCACGAACTTCCTCAAGTACGTTGACGACGGTCACTACGACGGCACGATTTTCCACCGGGTGATTCCCGGCTTCATGATTCAGGGCGGCGGTTTCGCCTCGGGCTTGGAACAGAAAGATACGCGTCCGCCGATCCGCAACGAGGCCACCAACGGCATGGAAAATTTGCGCGGCACGCTTGCGATGGCGCGCACCAACGACATCCACAGCGCCACCGCACAGTTCTTCATCAATTTGGTTGACAATGATTTCCTCAACCACCAGCCCGGCAATTACGGCTATGCCGTGTTCGGCCGCGTGACTTCGGGAATGGAGGTCGTCGATGCGATCGCCGGCGTTCCAACCACGCGGCGGCGCGGTCACGGCGATGTCCCGGTCGATGAGGTGGTCGTGCACTCGGTCAAGCGCGAGGCCGCCAACTGAAACTCGCGCGCCTCGGCCGCTTGCTGCTGCGCGCCGCACTGCTCGCGGTCGGCGCATCGGTCGCGCTCGTGCTGCTCTTGCGTTGGGTGCCGCCGCCGACCTCGGCGTTCATGCTCGCCGAGCGCGTCTCGGCCATGGCGGGCGGTGACTTCGGCTATTCGAACGCCTATGACTGGGAGCCCCTCGAGCGGATCTCGCCGCATGCGGCGATGGCGGCGATCGCTGCCGAGGACCAGCAGTTCCCCTTCCATGCGGGCTTCGACTTCGAGTCGATCCGCAAGGCCGTGCAGCACAACGCCAAGAGCAAGCGCAAGCGCGGTGCCAGCACCATCTCGCAGCAAGTCGCCAAGAATCTGTTTCTTTGGTCGGGCCGCAGTTGGGTGCGCAAGGGCCTCGAGGTGTGGTTCACCGTGCTGATCGAGGCGGCATGGCCCAAAGAGCGCATCCTCGAGGTCTATCTCAACGTAGCCGAGTTCGGTCGCGGTACGTGGGGCGTGCAGGCCGCCGCACAAAAATTCTTTGGCAAGGACGCCGCACGCCTCACCCGCCGCGAGGCCGCAACCCTCGCGGCCGTGCTGCCCAATCCCAAACGCTTGCGGGTCGATCGCCCCTCGCCCTATGTACAGCGACGTCGAGATTGGATCATGACGCAGATGCGCGCCCTTGATCAGCCGCGCTCGTAACCCAAGTTGGGCGCGAGCCAGCGCTCGGTCTCGCTCACGCCGACCCCCCGACGACGCGCGTAATCTTCGACCTGATCGCGATCTATCTTGCCGACGGCAAAGTAATTCGCCTCGGGATGCGCAATGTACCAGCCGCTCACCGCCGCCGTCGGATACATCGCATAGCTCTCGGTCAGCTGGATGCCGACGTTGCGCTCGACATCGACCAGCTGCCAAAGTTTTCCTTTCTCGGTGTGATCGGGGCAGGCGGGATAACCGGGTGCCGGCCGGATGCCGCGGTATTCCTCGCGGATCAGCTGCTGGTTGGTGAATTGCTCAGCCGTGTCATAGCCCCAAAGTTCGCGCCGACTGCGCTCGTGAAAGTGCTCGGCTGCGGCCTCGGCGAAGCGATCAGCGAGTGCCTTCAGCATGATGCTGGAGTAATCGTCGTGCGCCGCCTCGAAGCGCGCCACATGTTCCTCGATGCCGACACCGGCGGTCACCGCAAACGCGCCGATGTAATCGCGCACGCCGCTCTCGCGCGGGGCGACATAGTCGGCAAGACACTCGTGCGGCTGCCCGGCGGGCTTGCCCTTTTGCTGACGCAGATGCTGCAAGGTCACGAGCACCTCGCGCCGATCTTCACCGGTGTAGATCTCGATGTCATCGCCATTCGAGTTGGCCGGAAAAAATCCGACGACCGCACGCACCGTGAGCCAGTTGCCGGCGATGAGTTGCTTGAGCATGCGGCGCGCATCTGCATAGAGATTGCTTGCCGCCTCGCCGATGATGGGATCGGTAAGAATGTCCGGAAACTTGCCGGCAAATTCCCAGGCATTGAAGAAGGGCATCCAGTCGATGTAATCGAGCAGATCGGTGATCGGATAATCTTCGAACACCTGCACACCTGGCCGCAGCGGTGCGACCGGTCGATAGGCCTGCCAATCGATGCGCCGCCGGTTGGCGCGTGCCGACGCCAGATTGGCCTCGGGCTGCTTCACGGTTTTGCCGGCGTGCTGCTCGCGTCGGCGCTCATGGTCCTCGGCAATCTTGGCGGCAAAGCCCGCTTTCTTTGCAGCCGTCACCAAAGATTGGCAGACGCCCACCGCGCGCGAGGCATCCTTCACATAGACCACCGGCTCGCGATACTGCGGCGCGATCTTCACCGAAGTATGTGCGGGCGAGGTCGTGGCGCCGCCGATCAGCAACGGCACCTTGAAGCCCTGCCGCTGCATCTCTCGCGCCACATGCACCATTTCATCGAGCGATGGCGTGATCAGCCCGGACAAGCCGATCAGTGCCGCGTTCTCGCGACGGGCGACATCGAGGATTTTTTCGGCCGGCACCATTACGCCAAGATCGATGACCTCGAAGTTATTGCACTGCAACACCACGCCAACGATGTTCTTGCCGATATCGTGTACGTCGCCTTTGACGGTGGCAAGCACGATCTTGCCATTGCTGCGCGCCGCGCCGCTTTTCTCTTGTTCGATGAACGGCACGAGATGCGCCACGGCTTTCTTCATGACCCGTGCGCTCTTGACCACCTGCGGCAAGAACATCTTGCCGGCACCGAAAAGATCGCCGACCACGTTCATGCCGTCCATCAAGGGACCTTCGATGACCTTGATCGGGTGATCGACCTCGAGACGTGCAGCCTCGGTATCTTCGACAATGAATTCGTCGATGCCTTTGACGAGCGCATGCTCGAGCCGCTTCGATACGGGTAGCGCGCGCCACTCGAGATCGGCCTCGCGCTTGCCGCCGACCTCTCCCTTGTAGCGCCCGGCGATCGCCAGCAGGCGCTCGGTCGAGTCGCTGCGCCGGTTGAGGATCACGTCCTCGACGGTATCGCGCAATTCGACGGGAATATCCTCGTAGATCGCGAGTTGCCCCGCGTTGACGATGCCCATGTCCATGCCGGCACGGATCGCGTGATAGAGAAACACACTGTGCATCGCCTCGCGCACCGGGTCATTGCCGCGGAACGAAAACGACACATTGCTGACCCCGCCGCTCACCATGGCATACGGCAGCTTTTCTTTGATTGCCCGCGTTGCCTCGATGAAGTCGAGACCATAGTTCGCGTGCTCTTCAATGCCGGTAGCGACGGCAAAGATATTTGGATCGAAGATGATGTCCTCGGGCGGAAAGCCCGCTTGCTCGGTCAGCACCTTGTAGGAGCGCTCGCAGATGGCGACCTTGCGCGCCACGCTGTCAGCCTGCCCCTGTTCATCGAAGGCCATGACGACCACCGCGGCGCCATAGGCGCGAACCTTGCGCGCCTGCGCCAAAAAGGCCGCCTCGCCCTCCTTCAGACTGATCGAATTCACGACCGCCTTGCCTTGCACACATTTGAGACCCGCTTCGATCACGCTCCACTTGGACGAGTCGATCATCACCGGAACACGCGCGATGTCGGGCTCGGCGGCAAGCAGACTGAGGAAGCGCACCATCGCCGCCTCGGAGTCGAGCATGCCCTCGTCCATGTTGACGTCGATCACCTGCGCACCGGCCACGACCTGCTGGCGCGCGATATCGACCGCGGCGTTGTAATCACCCGCCTCGATCAATTTACGGAATTTTGCCGAGCCCGTGACATTGGTACGTTCGCCGACGTTCACGAACAAAGAATCGGTACCAATGTTGAGGGGCTCGAGACCCGATAGCCGGCACCTGACTTCGACTTCGGGGCGTGGTCGCGGCTTCACGCCACGCACGGCTTCGGCGATCAGACGAATGTGATCGGGTGTGGTGCCGCAGCACCCCCCCACGATATTGAGCAAGCCCGAGCGCGCAAACTCGGCGAGGATCGCTGCCGTCTGCTGCGGCGTCTCGTCGTATTCACCAAAAGCATTCGGCAGGCCTGCATTCGGATAGGCGCAGACGTAACCATCAGAGATGCGACCGAGTTCGGCGACATAGGGACGCATCTCGCTCGCGCCGAGCGCGCAGTTGAGCCCGATAGCGAACAACTCGCCGTGCCGTACCGAATTCCAGAAGGCTTCGGTGGTCTGCCCGGAAAGCGTGCGACCGGAGGCATCGGTAATCGTCCCCGACACCATCACGGGCAGATGCGTGCCGAGCTCTTGCTGCACCTGCCGTACCGCAACCAGCGCCGCCTTGGCGTTCAAAGTATCGAACACGGTTTCGATCAACAGAAGATCCGCGCCACCGTGAACGAGCGCGCGCGCCGCTTCGGCATAGGCCGCGACCAACTGCTCGAAGTTCACGTTGCGCATGCCCGGATCGTTCACATCGGGTGAGATCGAGGCCGTACGATTGGTGGGACCCAAGGTACCGGCGACGAACCGCGGTGAACCCGTATGCAGCGCAACGTCGTCGGCGATCTGGCGGGCGACCAGCGCAGCGCGGTAGTTGAGCTCCGGCGCCAGCGCTTGCATGCCATAGTCGGCCTGCGCGATGGTGGTGGAATTGAAGGTATTGGTCTCGACGATATCGGCGCCAGCTTCAAAGTAAGCCCGGTGGATCTCGGCGACGATGTCCGGACGCGTCAGCGTCAGCAAATCATTATTGCCGCGCACGTCGCGACGATAGTCGCGGAAACGCTCGCCGCGATAACCCGCCTCGTCGAGTCGATAACGCTGGATCATGGTGCCCATGGCGCCATCGATCAGCAGGATGCGTTGCTCGACGAGCTCGCGCAGCCGGCGCAGGCGTTGCTCGCGCGCCGGCACGTCGACCGGCGTCATGACATAGGGTGCAGCAGCCGCGTGCAGCCCCTGACCGTCGAGGGCCAGAGCTGCGTGGGCGTGATGCGGCAGGTGGCTCGGGCAGCAGCTCACGCTGCTTCTCTGACCTGCGGACGCATGCCGAGCGCATGGCAGATTGCGTAAGTCAGCTCGGCACGGTTCAAAGTATAGAAGTGGAATTCATTGACGCCGTGCTCGCGCAGTCGCGACACCTGCTCGATCGCCACGTTGGCCGCGATCAGACGACGGGTCTCGGGGTCGTTGTCGAGCCCGGCAAAGCGCTCGGCCAGCCACTGCGGGATCTTCGCGCCGCAACGAGCGGCAAAGCGCGTGACCTGCGGGAAACGGGTGATGGGCAAGATGCCGGGCACGATACTGATGCCGATACCGACGGCTGCACAGCGATCGCGAAAACGCAGATAGTCGTCATTGTCAAAGAAAAACTGCGTGATCGCGCGGTTGGCGCCAGCGTCGATCTTGCGGCGCAGGTTATCGAGATCCGCCGCGGGTGAGGCCGCCTCGGGGTGCGTCTCGGGATAGGCCGCCACCGAGATATCGAAGTCGGCAACACTGCGCAGGCCGGCAACGAGATCGGCGCCGTAAGCGAAACCGCCGGGGTGCGGCGTGTAAGTGTCGCTGCCCTGCGGTGCATCGCCCCGCAAAGCGACGATATGCCGCACGCCTTCCTCCCAATAACGCCGCGCAATCTCCAACACTTCTGCACGCGAGGCACCCACGCAGGTCAGATGCGGCGCACCAACGAGTTCGGTGTCCGTTTGAATGCGTTTGACGAGCGCGTGCGTGCGATCCCGCGTGGATCCGTCGGCACCATAGGTGACCGAGGCGAAGCGCGGGGCGAGCGGCGCGAGGCGCTGTACCGACTGCCACAGCGTGGCGTCCATCGCGGGATCGCTCGCCGGAAAGAATTCGAACGAGACGCTGATCGGTGCGTTGGTCATGGGGACTCCAGCAGCAAATTGGTTTCGCTTCGAGCGCGCTCGGGGGCGGCAGACTTGCGCGTGCTGCGCACTCGGCCTCGTGCCGCGAGTACGTGACGCCCTTCGGCCTCGACGGGCGCCAAGGTCAGACAGTCAATGTCGTGCGCGGCCAGCAATGCGCGCAGTCGTAGCGGCGGTGCGCTCGGCCCTTCGAGCAAGTCGTAGGGCACCACGAGCCACAACACGCCACCATCGGCGAGCTGCGCGCGCGCGCGCTGTAAAAGCGAGTCCAATTGCTCGAGATCGCGCAACTCGTCGGCGAGTGGCGCCTCAAAGATCACATCGAAGATCCCGCTGGCACGCAGCTCCGCACTGGTCTGCACTTCGGCATCGAAGTTCTCGGTCTCGAGCCAGGACTGCAGCACGGTCTTTTCGGGCTTGGAGGCGGCGCGCAGCGTGATTTCTTGTGCGCCTGCGCCGTCAGCCGCGGCATCGATATCGAGCGCAGCTTCGTTTTTGAGCACCAACTCGAGCACTTCGCGGTGCTGACTGCGCAGCAGCACGCGCGCCCCGTCGAGGTCGCGCTCGAACTCTGCACCGAGGGCCATCCGCAAATTGCGACCAAAGCGACTGGCGATCACCCAATCCGCCGCCGAGCCGCGCAGTGCAGCGCGTGCGCCGGCCTCGATGGCGTGCAGCCGCGCGCGCGCCTCGCGCAACGCCGCGTCGTCGGCCGCGAGCCGCGACAGCAGCAGGCCCAACAAATCGGCGGCAAATCCGCTCTCGCCCGTCGGCTGGTATTCGACGCGCTGACCACGACGCACGCGGCGCAGCAACCCCACCTGCGCTAAAGCTTTGAGATGCCGCGAGACATTCGGCTCGCTGTCCGAGGTTGCCGCCGCGAGCTCGGACACGCTGGTCGCTCGATCCGCACAGAGCCGCAGCAGGCGAACCCGCGCCGGATCCGCTACCGCCCGCATCGTGCGGGCGACCAGCTCAGAATCCGCTTTAATTTCGTAATTACTCAACATTGCATAAATCATAGCCTCTAGACGAGTAATGTTGCAAAAGTTACATTTGTAATAGTTTCTTTTGTAACTTTATAAATAGCCATGAATGCCTTAGCCGAATCGCTTGCCAACGCCAACCCGATGGGGCTCGACGGCTTCGAATTCGTCGAATTTGCCTCCCCCGAGAGCGAGCTTCTGGACCGCGAACTGCGGCGGCTCGGCTTCGAGCCCGCCGCCCAGCACCGCTCCAAGGACGTCACGCTCTACCGCCAAGGCGGCATCAATTTCATCGTCAATCGCGAGCACCGTAGCCAGGCGGGCTTCTTCGCCGAAGAGCACGGCCCCGGCGCGTGTGCGATGGCGTTTCGGGTGCGCAACGCCCCGCGCGCTTACGCGCGGGCGCTGGAGCTCGGCGCGCAGCCGATCGATATGCCGACCGGGCCGATGGAACTGCGCTTGCCGGCCATCCGCGGCATCGGCGGTTCCGCGATCTATCTGATCGACCGCTATGGCGACGGCACCAGCATTTACGACATCGATTTCGAGTGGCTCGCTGACGCGCCACGTCACCCCGCGGGCGTTGGTCTGACGCACATCGACCATCTCACCCACAACGTTTATCGCGGCCGCATGGCGCACTGGGCGAGCTTCTACGAGCGCTTGTTCAACTTCCGCGAGATCCGCCATTTCGATATCCACGGCAAACACACCGGCTTGCAATCACGCGCGATGACCGCACCCGACGACAAAATCCGTATCCCGCTCAACGAGGAAGGTGGTCAAGGCGGCGGACAAATCGATGAGTACTTGCTGCGCTTCAATGGCGAGGGTATCCAACACATCGCGCTCGCCAGCGCCAATCTTTGCCAGACGGTCGAC
Source organism: Gammaproteobacteria bacterium (assembly GCA_046091005.1). Taxonomy (GTDB): domain Bacteria; phylum Pseudomonadota; class Gammaproteobacteria; order Steroidobacterales; family Steroidobacteraceae; genus UBA964. Next base: position 18,109 of record JBJTAV010000115.1, read on the forward strand.
GCGCTACGCGGGCGCGGCGTGCCATTGATGACGGCGCCACCTGCCACCTACTATGAAATGCTCGAGGAGCGCCTGCCGGGCCACGGCCAACCGACGAGCGAATTGCAGCGGCGCGGCATCCTGCTTGATGGCAGCACCCGCGGCGAACGCCGCCTGCTGCTGCAGATCTTCTCGGAATGTCTGCTCGGCCCGGTCTTCTTCGAGTTCATCGAGCGCGCGGGCGATGAAGGCTTCGGCGAAGGCAATTTCAAAGCCCTGTTCGAGTCGTTAGAGCGCGATCAGCTGCGGCGCGGAGCGCTCAAGGCATGAGTCTCATCAAAAAAATCCATCACGTCGCCTACCGCTGTCGTGATGCCCGCGAGACCGTGGAGTTTTATCGCGACGTGCTCGGCATGCAGTTCACCACCGCCTTCGCCGAGGACCGCGTGCCCTCGACCCATGAGCCCGACCCGTACATGCACGTCTTCCTCGATGCAGGCATGGGCAACGTGCTCGCTTTCTTCGAACTGCCAACCAAAGAACCCATGGGGCGGGATCCGCACACCCCGCCCTGGGTACAGCACATTGCCTTCGAGGTCGCTGATCTCGTCACCCTCGAGAGCACGCGCCAGCGGCTCGTGCAGCGCGGCCTCGAGGTGGTGGGCCCCACCGACCACGGCCTGTTCAAATCCATCTATTTCTTTGACCCGAACGGCCACCGACTCGAGCTCACGGTCGACACGGCAACGCCAGAGATGGCACGTCGCGCGCGCGAGGTCGCCCCGACCATGCTCGAGGAGTGGGACCGAACCAAGCGCGCTCCGCGCCACGCGGCTTGGCTGCATGCCGCCGAGTTCACCGCAGTCGACTCGGCGGCGCAGTCATGAAACTTGCCTCTGTGCGCGGTACGGGGCGCGATGGTCGTCTCGTCGTAGTGTCGCGTGATCTGCAACGGATGCTGCCCGCGGAACACATCGTGGCCACTTTGCAGGCGGCACTCGATGATTGGTCACGGCACGAACCCGCATTGCGCGCGCTCGCCATGAAACTCGAAGCCGGCGATGGCGCGCCCTTTTATCAACAGCAGTGTCTATCGCCGCTGCCGCGCGCCTATCAGTGGGCCGACGGCTCGGCCTACGTGAATCACGTCGAACTCGTACGCAAGGCGCGCAATGCCGAACTTCCCGCCTCGTTCTGGACCGACCCCTTGATGTATCAAGGCGGTTCCGACACTTTTTTGGCGCCGACCGAAGAAATCCCGCTGGCCGATGAATCCTGGGGTCTCGATTTTGAAGCGGAAGTCGCGGTGATCACGGGCGATGTCGCCGTCGGTACCGCGCCTGCCGATGCGGGCCGCAGCATTCGGCTATTGCTGCTGGTGAATGATGTGTCGTTGCGCAATCTCATTCCGAGCGAGCTCGCCAAAGGTTTCGGATTTTTTCAGTCCAAACCCTCGAGTGCGTTTTCACCGATCGCTGTCACCCCGGATGAACTCGGCGAGGCCTGGGACGGCGGACGACTACATCGCCCGCTGGAGGTCGATTACAACGGTCGTGCATTTGGTCGCGCCAATGCTGGCATCGACATGACCTTCGATTTTCCAACTTTGATTGCCCACGCCGCCAAGACTCGCGCCCTCTGCGCCGGCAGCATCGTTGGCTCTGGAACCGTATCCAATCGCGATGCCAACGGGGGTCCCGGCAAGCCGATCGCCGAAGGTGGCGTCGGTTATTCCTGCATCGCCGAGCAACGCACCATCGAAACGCTGCGCTCGGGCTCGCCGCAGACGCCTTTCATGAAAGCTGGCGATCACGTCTGCATCCAAATGCAAGATGCGCGCGGTCGCTCGATATTTGGTGCGATCGATCAACGCGTGAAAGCTCGCGCATGAGCAATTCGCCGCCGCTCGAACTCGATCGCTTTCTGCCCTATCGACTGTCGATCCTCAGTAATCTCGTCAGCTCAGCCATCGCCGAACGCTACTCCGCGCGCTTCGGCATCAGCATCCCCGAGTGGCGGGTGATGGCCGTGCTCGCGATGACGCCTGATCTCTCTGCCGCTCAAGTCGCCGAGCGCACCGCCATGGATAAAGTGGCCGTCTCGCGCGCGGTGGCATCGCTCCTGGCAAAAAATCGTCTCGCAAGAAAAATGGCGCCTGGCGATCGGCGCCGATCGATGCTGCAACTATCGGTAGAGGGCGCACGGATCTATGCCGAGGTCGCACCGCTCGCGCTCACTCTTGAAGGCGCGCTTATCGACGTACTCGATGAGCGTGACCGAACGGCTCTCGATCGAATTTTGAACACCCTGCTCGAGCGTGCGCGCACGCTTGGCGAAGGCCTGAAGACGCTTTAAGCGAAAGGAATTTCCGGAATGGGAACTGCTCAAACCACCCGCATACCCCGACGGCGGATCACCCTGATCGACGGCATTGTGCGCGCTGCGCGTGCGCTGCGCGGCGCGCCCCCTGCTGCGCTGTTGCGGGATTACTTCCGCGGCGTCGGCGAAGAAGATCTCGCCGCCCACTCGCCGCGAGCTCTGGCCTTACTCGCGAGCAAGCACTACGAGCTCGCCCAACGACGGCGCGCGGGCGAGACCCTGGTGCAGGCATTTTCGCCGGAAGCCGGCGATCCGACGGGCGACCGCTACAGTTTCGTGCTGGTGGTCACCGATGATCGACCGTTTCTGGTCGACTCCCTGAGTCTTGCATTCAGCAGCGCGAGCATCGGCGTGCAGATGCTGATCCATCCGGTCCTCGATACGCACCGACGGCGCGATGGCCGACTGCTGTCCGCCGCCCACGCCAGCGGTCCGAGCCAATTCACTCGCGAGTCATGGCAGCTCTATGAAATCGATCGCCAGTCCGATGAAGGTCGGCTCGCGGCCATCGGCGATCGACTGCGCAGCGCCCTCGATGACGTTCGTGCCACCGTCGAGGACTGGCGACCGATGCGGCAGAAACTGTTGGACGTCATCGCCGATCTGAGTGTCGATACGCACTCCGCCCGCGCGCCGGAGCGTCGCGAAGCCATCGCGCTATTGCAGTGGGTCGAAGCCGCACATTTTGTGTTCATCGGCTATCGCTACCATGCACTGCAGCGCGGACGGACTAGCGACCAACTGTTACCGCGCGCCCGCAGCAGGTTGGGCATTCTGCGCTCTAGACATGGCGCGGCGGCCGAGACCTTCGGCGGCACCCTGCGCACCGCGATGCGGTCGAGCAGTCCCCTGCTCATCGCCAAATCGGCCCTACGCTCGACCGTGCATCGCGGCGGACAGCTCGATCATCTGGCTATCAAAGATTTCGATACGCGCGGACGCGTGCGCGGCGAACATCGATTCCTCGGTCTTTGGACCTCGACCGCTTATTTTGCCTCCCCGGGCGAGATCCCGGTCGTACGCCGCAAGGTAGCCGAGGTCATCGACCGCTTCGGGCTCGATCCGCAGAGCCACGACGGCAAGGCCGTGCTCGCAGTTCTCGAAACCTGGCCGCGGGATGAACTCTTTCAGGCAAGCGTCGATGAACTCGTGACCTTCATTCGCGGCGCCGTAAATCTGTACGAACGACGCACGACACGACTACTGATGCGCTACGACGCACTCGGGCGATTCTGGTCGTGCATGGCCTTCGTCCCTCGCGACCGTTACACCACGGAAGTCAGACTCGCCATCGAAGATTTGCTGCGCGCGCGCTGCGGCGGTGACGAGGTCGAGTCGCAGGTACAGATCGCGGTGTCGAATCATGCGCGTCTGCACGTCATGGTGCGGGGCAAGGCACTGCCGACCCAACTGCAGGTCGAGGCGATCGAGTCCGCGGTGGTCGCGGCAATTGCCACCTGGACTGATCGTCTGCGCGCGGCACTGCTCGATACGCTGCCGCCGACACGCGCCGTGGCGCTGCTCGAGCGCCACAGCGCGCGCTTTCCGCCTGCCTATCAGAGCGAAGTCGATCCGCACACGGCGATCGACGATCTCGAGGCCCTCGAAGCCCTGGCGGCCGAACCGAGCCTTTTGCATCTGCGCCTGCATCGACCGGTCACCGCTGCGGCCAATGTCGTGCACCTGCGAGTGACCCGCCATGCCGCCGCCGTGCCGATCGCAGAATTACTGCCAGTGCTCGAAAACTTTGGGCTACGCATGCTCGCCGAGCGTCCGTGGCTACTCGGCGCCCTCGCCGGCGCCGAGCCAGTATCCCTGCAAGACTTCGCGCTCGAGTTGCGAACCGGCACAACGCTAGATCTCGTCGAGGATGGCGAACGGCTGCTCGCCGCGCTGCGCCTCGTGCGCAGCGGCGAACTCGACAATGACGGTTTCAATCGACTGGTGCTGCAGGCGAGTCTGCCCGCCCATGAGGTCAACATATTGCGCGCCTGCTGCCGGTATCTTTTGCAGAGCGGCGTGGCCTTCAGCCAAAGCTATATGGAGCGAACGCTCTCGGCACACCCGCTGATCGCCGCTGACCTGCACGCGTTGTTCGCCGAGCGCCTCGACCCGCAGCAAGGTCGCGTTACCAACAGCAAGCGACTGCTCGAGCGACTCAGCCGCCGCCTCGATGCGATCGCGAGCGCCGATGAAGATCGCATCCTGCGAGCCTTCTTGGCGCTGATTCTCGCGATCGAGCGCACCAATCATTACCAGCGTGATGCCGCGGGGCGACGCCGTCCCGTGCTTGCCTGCAAACTGAATCCGCAGCAAATCCCCAATCTGCCGTTGCCGCGACCCAAGCACGAAATTTATGTGTTTGGTGCGCAAGTGGAAGGCGTGCATCTGCGGATGGGCGATGTCGCCCGCGGCGGCCTGCGTTGGTCGGATCGTCGCGAAGATTTCCGTACCGAGGTGCTGGGTCTCATGAAGGCGCAGAACGTCAAAAATACTTTGATCGTTCCCGAAGGTGCCAAAGGCGGGTTCGTGCCACGACAACTCCCGGTGGGCGGAACTCGCGAAGCGATCCAAGCCGAGGGAGTTGCTGCCTATCGCGCGTATATCAACGCCCTGCTCGACGTGACCGACAATATTGTCGCCGGGCGTATCGTTGCGCCCACCGGCGTGCGGCGCCGTGATGGCGACGATCCCTACCTCGTGGTCGCTGCCGACAAGGGCACTGCCACCTTCTCCGACACCGCCAATTCGATCGCCGTAGCCCGCGGATTTTGGCTGGGCGATGCCTTTGCCTCCGGCGGCTCGGCCGGCTATGACCACAAAAAAATGGGCATCACGGCGCGCGGCGCCTGGGAATGCGTCAAGCGACACTTTCGCGAACTCGGCATCGATATCCAGCGACAGGAATTCACGGTCGCCGGGGTCGGCGACATGTCGGGTGACGTATTCGGCAACGGCATGCTGCTCTCGCCCAAAATCAAACTGGTTGCCGCGTTCAATCACGCCCATATCTTCATCGATCCGAGCCCCGATGCGGCGAAATCTTTGGCGGAGCGGCAACGGCTGTTTGCGCTGCCGCGCTCGGGCTGGAACTATTACGACCCGAAACTGATTTCGCGTGGCGGCGGCGTATTCGAGCGCAGCGCAAAAAGCATCCGACTGTCGAACGAAATGCGCACGCTACTCGATCTCGAGGTCGACTGTTTGCCGCCAGCCGAGCTGATCCGCACGATCCTGCGCATGCCGGTCGATCTGCTCTGGAACGGCGGCATTGGCACGTACGTGAAAGCCTCGTTCGAACTGCAGTCGGCGGCCGGTGATCGTGGCAACGACTCGCTGCGAGTCGACGGGCGGGAATTGCGCGCACGCGTCGTCGGTGAAGGCGGTAACCTCGGCTGCACGCAACTGGGCCGCGTCGAGTACGCACTCGCGGGCGGACGCATCAATACCGATTTCATCGACAACTCGGCCGGCGTCAATACCTCCGATGTCGAGGTCAACCTCAAAATTCTCACCAACGGCATCGAAGCCCGCGGCGGCCTGCGCCGCGCCGATCGCGACCGACTACTCGCCAGACTGACCGACGAAGTTGCCGCGCTGGTGCTGCGCAACAACTATTTGCAGAGCCAGGCGCTGTCGACCCTCGAGCTGCAAAGCGCCGAGCGACTACCGGAGTTGCGCGGCGTGATCCGCGATCTCGAGCGCAACGGCGAACTCGATCGCAAAGTCGAGTTTCTGCCTGACGAAGAAACCTTGAGCGCCCGGCGTAAGCAGGGCCTGGGACTGACTCGTCCTGAACTTGCAGTGGTGCTGGCTTACTCGAAGATTTCGCTCAATCGGCAATTACTCGACTCCGATCTGCCCGAGGATCGTTACTTCGCCGCCGAACTTGCGCGCTACTTCCCATCGGCGGTACGCCGGCGCTTCGCGCGCGAGATAGGGCGGCACAAGCTGCGACGCGAAATCATCACCACCGCGGTCACCAATAGCCTGATCAATCGCATGGGCCCGAGTTTTGTGCTGCGCGCCCATGCCGAATCCGGTGCGAGCGCCGCCGATGTCGCGCGGGCCTACAGCATCACCCGCGAAATATTGGGCATGCGTGAAATTTGGGGACGCCTCGAGACGCTCGATAACAGCGTGGCAAGCCGCTCGCAGTACATTGCCTATGCGGATACGGCGCGACTGCTGCGTCATGTCACGATGTGGTTATTGCGCCAGCGACAACAGACCCTCGATGTCGCAGCGACTGTCAAAATTTTCAGCGCGCCAATGCAGCAACTGCGCGACGCCTTGCCGGGCGTACTCGCGGGCAGCCCCGCCGAACGTCACCGCAAAGCCTTGGCCGAGTACACCGCCGCCAGCCTGCCCCCCGTGCTCGCCGCCGCACTCGCGGACCTGCGCGTACTCGACAATGCACTCGATATTCTCGACTGCGCCGCCCAGGCGAAGCGGCAGGTTCGCGAGACCGCTGCGGACTGGTTCCGCACCCTCGCCACGCTGCGGCTGGACTGGCTCGAAGATCGCATCACGGGACTCGCGGTCGACTCCAGCCTGCAGGCGACGGCACGCATCGGACTACGCGAGACCGGTCGCGGCTTTGAGCGACGCATCGTCGATCGGGTCATTGCCGAAGGCGGTATCGAGCGCTGGCGCGCCGCGCGCCCCAAGGCGCTTGCCCATTGGGAACGCACGGTGGCCGAGATCGCCGCCCAAGAAAGTGCCGACTTTGCCTCGCTGTCGGTGTGTCTCGATGCGCTGCGGCCGTTGGCAGACTGAGCCCGGCGGGGCCGAGCGCCAAGGGCCACGATTCAGCAGCGGCGAACGCGCTACGCGGTCGACGTTATTTTGAATCGGCGGCTTGCTCGGCAAGCTTGCGTCGCGAGAGCTCCGCTTTTTGGTGCATGGGCGTGCGCGCCGCGAGCCAGGCGGCAAGCGTCACGCCCACCGCAATCGCAATAAGTTCGATCGCGTGCTTGTCAGGGTATTCCCAAAACTCGGTGAAGAGCTTCCACCGACCTCCGAGTTCGACCGCGTTCCAGGCGACGATGGCCGTCGGAATACCATAGCGGATGGCTGTGGTGACCTTCCAAAAAAGCATCAGACGACGGAACAGATACACTGCCCAGATGAGGTTCAGCCCGAAAACCACATAGGCGGCCGGATGACGATCACCAAAGAAACGCTCATCATAGAGGAACAACAGGAACAAGTAGAAGAACCAGATCACATAGATGGTTTCGAGCGCAGTGATCCCGGCGAAATTGCGCTCGTGCGCCGGATTCGGTTTACCGGTCTTGAGGCCGAGGTGACGCTGGAACCAGACGAAGAAGTTGCACTTCGTTTCCTTGTTGAACAAGAAGTACACGAGGGTCGCACCCATCACGCCGACCGAAGACATCATCACGAGATACTCGCCTTTGGTGGCGATGGAGCCCGGACTGTTCTTGTCCATCAGATCGGGAACCCCAAGTACCTGCGCCGACCAGACAAACGCAAACTCGACCCAACCGGTCCAAAGAAAAGTACCCGCCCAGAATCCATACCACGTCGCGGAGACTTCATTCGGATTACGCATGCCGAGCCAAAGCAGCACTGCGCCAAAAAAGCCCATCGCGATGGCCGATTCGTAGACATAGCCCGGCCCCGGCCAGATATCCTCCATCATGATCATCACCGTGTGCCCGAGAGCTTGGACGATGAACACAATGAAAAAAGCCATCAGACCCGGCCATGGCGGTCGCGCCAAAAACCCTTTGAGCCCGCCATTGGCGGCTGAGACAGAATCTGCGTTGGTGTTCATGCTTCCCCCTTTTAAGCCCGTTTGTATCGGCCCCAAGGCGAGTCTAGGCCTCGCGCTTGCACCCGTGGGTCAACAGAAGGTAAACGTCCGCCCATGACCGCCCTCTCGCCACGCCCCCCACCCCGGCTTTTGCTGGTCGAAGACGATCGGGCGCTTTCCACCATGCTGCAGGAATACCTTGAATTGCAGGGTTTCGCGGTGGAGCCGATCCCGAGCGGCGAGCAGGCGCTCGCGGTGATCGCCCGCGAACCCCCTGATTTGGTCGTGCTCGATGTGGGGCT
>JBJTAV010000116.1:0-16830 GCA_046091005.1 Gammaproteobacteria bacterium
TGGTTGGTCAGCAGGCCGACGCGCTGGCCAGCGAGACGACGAAAGTTCTCGGCTTGCAGCACATCGACGCCGGTGCGCGTGAGCCCCGCGACGGTCCGTGCAGTGCGGGCGGGTTGCGTGGTTTCGGCTGCTGCGAGAGACGGTCCGTTCGCGATGACGCTCAGAGAAAGCGTCAGCGCTGCAAGGAGACGAGCGAGCCGCATACGCTGGCGGTTCACTCAGTCGGACGCATCAGCGGGTGTAACGCATCAGAGGACAGCGATGACCTGAATCTCGACTTTCAGCGACGGCGTGGCGAGGCGCGCTTCGAGGGTTGCGCGAGCGGGTTTGGCATCGGCCGGTACCCATTCGTCCCAGACGAGATTCATGGTCGCGAAATCATCGATATCAGCAAGGTAGACGGTGGCGCTGACGATTTTTTCTTTGCTGCTACCGGCTTTGGCGAGCAGGTCATCGATTTGGTCGAGCACCTGTCGAGTTTGATCTTCGACTTCGCGCGAGGGCCGGTTAGCCACTTGACCAGCAAGGAATACGAAGCCGTTGGCCACGATGGCCTGAGACATGCGCTTGCCAGGTTCGATGCGTGTAATCATGGTGCCCCTGCGAAAATGCTAAGCGGAAAACTAAGGTATCCTACTACCATGACTATGGGATTTTCCACAGTCGCCGTCCTTGGTCGGCGTATTTTCTTTGGAATCTGCGCACTGGCTTTCACGGCGCTTGGCGGCGCACAAGCAAGTGCGGTCTCTCCGGGGTCGGTGGCCACGTGGGTGGCTGAACCTGCGCGCTTCGCTGATCCGCAGCGAGGTCGAAAACTGGCGCAGGCTTTTCCGGTCATCGACAAGAACATCGCCGATTTTTTGAATCGCGAGAAAATCCCGGGTGCGGCCTGGGGTGTGGTGATCGACGGCAAGCTGCTGCATGTCGGGGTCTCGGGCTTGCGCGACGTGGCGGGTGGCGCGCCCGTCAAGCCCGACAGCGTATTCCGTATCGCCTCAATGACCAAAAGTTTTACGGCGATGGCAATCCTGCAGCTGCGCGATGCCGGCAAGTTGGCGCTCGATGACCCGGCCGAAAAATATCTGCCCGAGCTTCGACAGCTGCGCTACCCGACCGCCGACTCGCCACGCATCACGCTGCGGCATTTATTGACGCACTCGGAGGGCTTCCCGGAAGACAACCCTTGGGGCGATCAGCAACTCGCCATTTCGGAAGCGCGTTTCGATGAACTCTTGCGTGAAGGCATCGCCTTTTCGAATGCGCCAGGCGTCGCCTATGAATATTCGAATTATGGCTTTGCGCTACTCGGACGAGTGGTGAGTCGTGTGTCGGGCATGAATTACGGCGACTATGTTCAGCAACGGATCCTGCGTCCGCTCGGCATGCACTCCACCACACTCGAGCCACAAGCGGTGCCGGCCGATCAACTTGCGCTCGGTTATCGCCGCGAAGATGATCTTTGGAAACTCGAGCCGCAGCTTGCCGATGGGGCATTCGGTGCGATGGGCGGCATGCTCACTTCGCTCGATGACCTTGCGCGCTATGTCGGGCTTTTTCTTGACGCTTGGCCGCCGCGCGATGGCGTCGCGAAACCGCCGCTATCGCGCGCCTCGCTGCGTGAGATGCAGCAATTGTGGCGTGCTCGGCCGACGGTGGTTGCGCGCAGCAGTGCGGGTGCGATCACCCTCAACTCGGGAGGCTATGGTTACGGTCTGAGGATTTCGCAGAGTTGCGATTTCGGTCATGTCGTCGCGCACAGCGGTGGCCTGCCGGGTTTCGGCTCGCAAATGCGTTGGTTGCCGGAATATGGTGTGGGACTGATCGCCTTCGGCAATCGAACCTACACCGGTTGGGGTAGCGTGTTCGACGAAGCTCTCGCGGCGCTGCAGCAGACCGGGGGTCTGGTGCCGCGAGAGGTACAGCCCGCGCCAGCCTTGCGCGAGGCGCGCCTTGGCATCAATTCTTTGATTAACACCTGGGACGATGCCCTCATCGATCGACTCGCAGCGATGAATCTTTTCCTCGACCGTTCCAAAGACCGGCGTCAGGCCGAGTTCGCCAAGCTGCGCGAGACCCTCGGCCGCTGTCGTGATCGGCCGGGTTATCTCTACAGCGAGAATGCGCTGCGCGGTGATTGGTTGCTCGATTGCGAACGCGGCACGCTACAGGTTTCGGTGACCCTCGCGCCCACCGTGCCCCCGGGTGTGCAGCACCTCGAACTGCGCGCGCTGCCGCCGGGTGCGGATGTCGCCGCGGTCACTGGCCTACCGCCGCGAGCCTGTCCGCGTTAGGCGCCGCTCGTCGAGAGCACGCGCGGTTCGAGACCCGCGCCGCGCAGGGCATTGAGCAAAGTCTCGGTGTGTTCTGCATCGCGCGTTTCGACGGTGAAGTCGAGATCAGCCCCTTTGGCGGGCACATCAAGAAATAGTCGATGGTGCGCCACTTCGATGATGTTGCCCCCGGCCTCGCCGATCACGCCTGCGATCCGCGCCAAAGTTCCCGGCTGATCGGCACTCTCGAAGCGCAGCGTGACCAGGCGACGTTCGCGAATGAGTTGGCGCTGCAGCACGATGGCAAGCAGCCGAGTGTCGATGTTGCCGCCACACAGTACGAGACCGACTTTGCGGCCTTTGAATTTTTCGGGATGTGCGAGCACGGCAGCGAGGCCTGCGGCACCTGCGCCTTCGACCACCGTTTTTTCGATGGCGATCAACAGACTGATCGCGCGTTCGATGTCGGCCTCGTCGACCAGCAGAATCTCGGCGACATGGGCCGCGATGAGTTCGCGGGTGATTCGGCCCACGTTACGTACGGCGATGCCCTCGGCGATGGTTTGCGTGCCGAACTCCATGGGTTCGCCGCGGATCGCCGAATACATCCCCGGGAAAGATCGGGTCTGAACGCCTAAAAGTTGGATCGTGGGCTTGATGCTCTGCGCGGCCACCGCCATCCCGGCGAGCAGTCCGCCGCCGCCGATGGGTACGCAGAGGCAGTCGAGATCAGGCTGATCTTCGAGCATTTCGAGCGCGACCGTGCCCTGACCGGCAATGATGTCTTCATCGTCGTACGGATGTACGAACACCAGATGCTCGCGCCGCGCGATCTCGTGGGCGTGACTCTCGGCTTCAGCGAGCTGCTGACCGTGCAGCACCACGCGGGCGCCGAGCAGCCTCGTCTGCTGAACTTTGTTGAACGGCGTATTCACCGGCATGACGATAGTCGCCGGAATGCCGAGCCGCGAAGCGTGATGCGCCACACCCTGCGCATGGTTGCCGGCCGACATCGCGATCACGCCGCGCCGACGCTGATCGGCATTGAGCTGCGACAACTTGCAGAGCGCGCCGCGCTCTTTGAACGACGCCGTGAACTGTTGATTTTCGAACTTGAGATAGATCTCGGCGCCCGTGATCGCCGACAGGGTCTGCGAGCGCAGGCAGGGGGTGCGAATGATCTGCCCTCGCAGCAGGGCTGCGGCCTCGCGAATCCGTTCGAGGGTGACCGTCATGACAAAATGATACCCGTCTCGCCTCTGCACATCAGGGTAAAATCCCCGCGCAGATTTCCCCATGAATTCCACCACACCTTCCCGGTTCCAACGATGGCAAGCCTCGACGCTTGCACCGTTTCGTTATCGCGTGTTCGCGGTGTTCTGGTGGGCTTCGTTGGCGTCCTCCTTCGGCAGTCTCATCCAGACGGTGGGCGCTTCTTGGCAGATGGCGCTGATCGCGCCAGGCGCCGATGACATTGCGCTGGTACAGGCCGTCGGTGCGCTGCCGTGTTTCTTTTTGTCGCTGATCGCGGGTGCACTCGCCGACAACTACGATCGTCGTTTGCTGATGCTCGCCTCGCAAATTTTGGCGTTGACGGCGTCGCTGGCGCTTGCCTTGCTTGCCCTGCTCGGTGAGATCACGCCGGTCGTGCTGTTGGTGCTGACATTTTTTATTGGCTGTGGTGCGGCTGCCTTCGCACCCGCTTGGCAGGCTTCGATTGGCGAGCAGGTTCCGCGCGAATCGATCCCGGCTGCGGTGATGGCGAACGCCATGGGGTTCAATGTGGCGCGCAGCGTCGGGCCCGCGATCGGCGGTGTCATTGTGGCGACGGCGGGGGCGGGGGTTGCGTTCACCATCAATGCCCTCTCCTATCTCGGACTGATCGCGGCCTTGCTCTGGTGGCGTCTGCCCAAACCGCAACGCGATCTGCCGCCCGAGCCGCTCGCGGCGGCCATCGCGGCCGGTATCCGCTACGTGCGGCTGTCGCCCAATTTGACCGCCATCATGTTTCGCTCCGTGTTGTTTACCGTACCGATCTCGGCGGTGCCCGCGCTCATGCCGGTCGTTGCGCGCGATTTGCTCGGTGGCGGCGCACCCACTTACGGTGTACTGCTCGGCGGCTTTGGTGTCGGCGCGATGCTCGGCGCGCTGTCCAGTGCTGCCTTCCGGGCGCGATTTTCCAGCGATCTTTTGCTGCGCGGATTATGTGCGGTAGCGATGTTGGCAACGGTCGCCATCTCGCAGAGTCCCTGGGCGGCGACGACTCTGATTGCGCACGTGATTGCCGGATTCGTATGGACGCTCGGGCTCGCCAATTTCAACATTGCCGTGCAGTTGTCCTCGCCGCGCTGGGTAACCGGCAGAACACTGGCGACTTATCAAACTTTTGCTTTCGCAGGCATGGCCGTTGGCGCCTGGATGTGGGGACATCTCGCCACGGAGATCGGCTTGCGCGAGACGCTATTGGTGGCAGGCTTTTCGGCGCTCAGCACTTTTGCCGTCGCTCACTGGCTGCCGGTGTCGGTTGCACGCTCAGGATCACTCGACCCGCACGTCAACGCAACCTTGCAACCCCCGCGCGTCGAACTGCACGAGTCGGCAGGGCCTATCGTGGTCACACTCGAGTATCGGGTGCCCGAGCAGAACGCAGCGCGCTTCGTCGCCGTGGTCAATGAATTGGGGCGCATACGGCGACGCGACGGCGCCCGCAACTGGTCAGTGTGTCAGGACCTCGATGAACCCACACTTTGGGTCGAGCGCTTCGAAAGTCCGACCTGGATCGATTACCTGCGCCGGCAAACGCGGCCAACGCTTGGCGATCAGGAAATTCGCCAGCGTTTGCTCGGCATTATCGAGGGCGAACGCGGCACGGTTCGTCGTTACATCGAACGTCCGCCGGGCGCCGAGCCGCTGGGCGCGCCAGTCTCACGCCCCGAGCCTCTCGACGACACGGTCAGTCACGGTTGATTGCACTGCAGCACAGCGGTTCTTGCCGGTTGCGTCTGTCAAACCTCGTCGACGTCTCGACCCGAGACGATGCGCGGTAGCGTGAGTGCTGCGAGCGCCGCCACCAGCAAGAGCGGTGCGATCATCAAAGAAAACGACCACTGCCAGCCGATGCTGCCGACCGCGAGGGGTACCAGAGCCGGGAACAACGCAAAGCCCACGGTCAACGGCGCCGAGCCACAGGCGGCGTAGGCCGTGGTGCGCATACGCGTCGGATAAAGATCAGTGAGCAGGGCGCCGACCACGGCATTGCTGCCGTAGAAAAACGCACCGGTGAGTCCGTACAGCGCGAGATCTTGCCAGCGCGCTTGTGGCACCCACATCAGGGCGACGAGAGCGATGGCGCCGAGCACGGTCCAGAGAGCGAAGGTGTCGCGTCGCGTCATGCGGTACTCGCCTACCCATGCAGCCGCGAGATAACCAAAAATGGCGATACCGTTGGAGAGACCCACGAGTTGCGCGGCCTCGGCCTGACTGTAGCCGCGCACGGTGATGAAATAGGTCGGAAAGAAAAACGCAGTGCCTGCATAGGCGCAACCAAAGGCGAAAAACAGCACGATGGAGCCGACGGAGCGGCGTCGGTAGGGCGCCGAGAAGAGCTCGCGCAGCAAACCGAAGTCGAGCCCTTTGGCGCCGCTGCGATTGGCCGCGACTTGTTCGAAACGCTGGCTCTCGGGCAGGCGCCAGGCGATCAGAAAGGCGATGGGCACCACAGCGAAGCCGATCAAAAAAATCGAGCGCCAGCCACTCGATTCGAGCAGCGGCGCTGCGAGCAGGGCTGCCAAAAACCAGCCTAGTGGATAGCCGCATTGCAGCACGCCCATCAGCATGCCGCGATGACGTGCCGGGGCCGATTCGGCGACGTAGGCAGCTGTAATCGGCGCGAGTCCGGCGGCCACGCCAAAGGCGAGGGCGCGCAGCACCGTGAGCTGGGTGAGATCAGTCACGAGGCCATGCAGACCCACAAAGAAAGCGGAGAGCGCGAGCAGCCCGGCGAGAGTCCAGCGTCGACCCCAGGTGTCGGCCGCGAGACCCGCGAGGATCACCATGAAAGCCGCGGCGACAAAGCCTGCGGTGAGAATAAGGCCGACGACCTCGAGGCTCACCTGATACTCGGCCATGATGCCGGGGATGGCGTAGCCGAACAGCGACTGGTCGAGATTGCTCATCGTCCACGCGAAGAGGCTGAAAACGAGCACCGTGACCCAGGTTTTTTGACTGTTGCTCATGGCCCAGATGGTAACGCCTTTGCTGCGGTATATCCCGCTTGGGTTAAGCTTGGGCGGTATGGCAACAAACTCCGCTACCCCCGTCGATCGCTGGTTTGCCGCCTATGCCGATGACCATCGGCACCCCGTCAATCAGCGGCTGCACGTCATTTGCGTGCCGGCGATCGTCTGGTCGCTTCTGGCGATTTTGCAGTCACTGCCAGTACCCGAGATTCTGACGACGACCTTTGCCGTGATCGGCATCGAGCAAGGTGCGTGGGCTGCACTCGCAGCGGTGGCAGCTGTGCTCTTCTGGTTGTGGCTCTCCGTGCCGCTTGGAATCGGTACGGCCGTACTTGCTGCACTTTGTTTTTGGGTGAATGCCTCGATCATGCAAAGTTTTGGATACCTTGCGCTGCTGCTGGGCGGCATCGCGGTATTTGTGCTGGCCTGGATCGGCCAGTTCGTCGGTCATCTTGTCGAGGGTCGCCGACCGAGTTTTTTCACTGATCTCGTTTATTTGATGATCGGTCCCCCCTGGGTCCTTGCCAAGGCTTATCGCCTGCTCGGACTCGAGCGGTAACCTGAGCGCCAAGCTGTCAGAGTTTTGAATTTGCGGAGCGTATCGATGATCTCGAAACTGCATTCTTTTTTCTTTGTACTGCTCGGGGCCTGCGTACTCGCGATCTCGAGCGGTGTGGCGGCGGCTGACGACTCCCTGCTGCGTTTCGTCGAGTCGCGTCGTGCGGTCGATCGATCGGTCGCGCTCGAGATCTGGAACTGGGCCGAGGTCGGCTATCAGGAAGAACAGACGAGTTCGCGTCTGCAAAAAGAATTGCGTGACGCCGGCTTCTCGGTTCGCGCCGGCGTTGCCGACATGCCGACGGCTTTTGTCGCCGAATATGGCAGCGGCAAGCCGGTGATCGCGATTTTGGCCGAGATGGATGCCCTGCCTGGTGTGTCGCAGGCGGCGGTTCCGGAGCGTTCGCCGCTGCGCGGGCGGATCTCGGGACACGCCTGTGGTCATCATCTCTTTGGCACGGGTTCAACGTCAGCCGGCATCGCCGTCAAAAATTGGCTGCTCGCCAACAAGCGCTCGGGCACGATTCGCGTGTATGGCACGCCCGCCGAAGAGGGCGGTGCAGGCAAGGCCTACATGGTGCGCGCCGGTTTGTTCAACGACGTCGATATTGCGCTGCACTGGCATGCGGGCGATCGCAACGTCGTGACCAACGAACCGTCGCTCGCCAACAAGAGCGCCAAGTTTCGCTTCAGCGGCGTGGCAGCGCATGCTGCGGGCGCGCCGGATCGCGGCCGCTCGGCCCTCGACGGTGTCGAGGCCATGAACTACATGGCCAACTTGATGCGCGAGCACATGCCGGATGATGCGCGTCTGCACTACATCATCACCCGTGGCGGCGATGCGCCGAATGTCGTCCCGGAATTTGCCGAAGTGTATTACTACGTGCGGCATCGTAATCCCATGGTGATGGCCGAGCTCTTCGATCGGCTCGTGCGGATTTCAGAGGCGGCGGCGATGGGCACCGGAACCTCGGTCAAACACGAGGTGATCCATGGTGCTTATAGCCTTTTACCCAATGATGCACTGGCCGTGCTCATCGATGAAAAATTGCGCAAAGTGGGCGGCGTTCAATGGGATGCCAGCGAGCAGGCGTTTGCGACAAAGATTTCGACCACTTTTGCCGAAGCTGATCTCGGCCCCGGCTCCGAACGCGACGTGCAACCGATCGGTGCGCGGATGTCATTCGGCTCGACCGACGTGGGTGATGTGAGTTGGACCGTGCCCACCATCGGCTTCCGAACGGCAACTTGGGTGCCCGGTACGCCCGGTCACTCTTGGCAGGCCGTTGCCGCAGGGGGCATGAGCATCGGCCTCAAGGGCATGGAAAACGCCAGCAAGGTGCTCGCGCTGACGGCGGTCGATCTGCTCTCGCGCCCGGAGTTGATCACTGCTGCCCGCGAAGAGTTCGAACGCCGACGCGGGCCTGATTTTCGTTACGCAAGTGCCGTGGGTGATCGCGCGCCGCCGCTCGATTATCGTCGCTGATTCTTAGAGGCCCTGACATGAATAGCCTGTCCTTGAAACGTCTTTTGACGGCGTCAACGGTCATTTCTTTTTTGGTGATCGCGAGCGCCTCTGTGCCGGCGCAGTCGCAGTCTCAACCGCAGCGGCAAACGCAGGCTGCAGGGGTCGAGCGGCGCTGGGTGATCATCGTTGATAGCGGTAACAAGGCCGGCGAGATCGTCGAATCCTGTCGTGATTCCCGCGATTGCACCGTGCGCTACCTCTTCAAAGATAACGGTCGGGGTCCGGAAATCCTCGAGCGCATTCGCTACGCCGCCGACGGCACGCTGGAGCGCTACGTCGCTACGGGCGAGAGTACCTACGGGTCGCCCGTCGACGAGCGCTTCGAGAGCAGGAACGGGCGTGCAAAGTGGCAGTCAACCGCCGAGCGTGGCAGTAACGATGCGGCCGCAGGCAAGCTCTATCTGCCGCTGCAGGGCAGCGGCATGGTCTATGAGCAGATGGCGCGGTTGACTGCGGGTGGCAAGACACTTGGCATGTTGCCGACGGGTGAGGTCACGCGCCGCACGCTCACGACGCTAGCCTTGGGCGAGGGCGAGCAACGACGCGAGATCGAACTGGTTGCTTTCAGCGGTCTTGGGCTGACGCCGGACTTTGTGTGGATCACGCGCGGTGAGGCACCGCAATTCTTTGCGTACGTGATTCCGGGCTATGCCGTGACCGTACCGGCAGGGCTTGAGGGCCTGAGCGCACGGCTCATCGAGGCTCAAAAGACGGCCGAGAATCAGCTGCTGGCGGGCTTCGTGCCGCGCTTGTCGATGCCGCTCGACGGACTCAGCGTGATTCGCAACGCACGTCTCTTTGACAGCGAACAAGCTCGCCTGCGCGAAGGCCTGCACGACGTCTACATTCTGCGTGGACGCATTGCCTCCATTCAGCCCGCCGGCGCAGGTCTCGAGGCTGCGCAGCCGCTGCGTGAGCTCGATGCGGGCGGGCGGGTGATGCTGCCCGGACTCTTTGACATGCACGGACATATCGGTCGCTGGGAGGGCGGTCTGAATCTTGCGACCGGCGTCACCACCGTCCGCGATCTGGGTAACGACAATCGGACCGTGCAGCAGATCATCGATGAAACCGCTGCCGGCACGGTTTTTGGTCCGCAGATCGTGCCCACCGGTTTTCTTGAGGGCGAGAGCCCCTACAGCGCGCGCAATGGTTTCGTGATCAGTACGCTCGATCAAGCGAAGCGCGCGGTCGATTGGTACGCGGCGCACGGCTATCCGCAGATCAAGATCTACAACAGTTTTCCGCGCGAGCACCTGCGTGCAACCGTCGCTTACGCCCATGAGCGCGGGCTGCGTGTGAGTGGGCATGTGCCTGCCTTCTTGCGTGCTCGCGATGTGGTGGAGGCGGGCTTCGATGAGCTCAATCACATCAATCAGGTGATGCTCAATTTTTTGGTCGACGAGCGCACCGACACCCGCACGCTGCAGCGCTTCTATCTGCCGGCCGAGAAGACTGCAGGGCTCGATTTCGAAGGGCCCGCGGTGCGTGAGTTCATCGACTTGCTGAAAGCGCGCGGTACCAATGTCGACCCCACGCTCACGACTTTCGATTTTTTGCGCCAGCGCGACGGCGAGATGTCGGCCGCCTACGCGGCAATTGCCGATCACCTGCCCGTGACGCTGCAGCGCGGTCTCGTCAGCGGTGGCATGAGAATTCCGAATGAGCGTGTGCACGCGCTTTACAATCGCTCCTACGCACGCATGATCGATTTCGTCGGTCGCATGCATCGCGCGGGTATTCCGCTCGTGGCGGGCACCGATGCGATCGCGGGATTCACGCTGCAGCGCGAGCTCGAGCTCTATGTGCAGGCTGGCATTCCCGCGTCCGAAGTGCTGCGGATTGCCACCTGGAACGGCGCCAAGTACAGCCGAGTACTCGCGGATCGGGGCAGTCTCGAAGTGGGCAAACTGGCGGATCTCGTACTCGTCGAGGGCGAGCCGACACAAGACATCACCGCAATTCGCAAGGTGGCGCTCGTCGTCACTCAGGGCCGCAGCATCGATCCTTCAGCGGTGTTTCGCGAGCTCGGCATCAAGCCCTTTGTTGCCACGACGCCGCGTTGGGAAAAAACGGCCCGCTGATCGCGGGCGGCCTACGCGGGCGATCTCGATTCAAGGTTTGTCGGCAGGTTTCGGCATCGAGGGCGCAACTTGCTTTGTTGCGCCCGCAGGTTTGGCGGCACCCGCGGGTGTAAAGCTGAACTTTTGACCGGCGACGGCGGCCTCGTACATGAGGCCACCCTTGGCAATGGTGAATACCGCGAAGCCGCGGTAAAACTCGCCGGTTGTCTTGGCGTCTTTCTTGCCGCCGGACACACCTGCACTGGCCCCCGCAGTGCTCGCGGAGGCGTTGGCACTCGCGGTGATCGCGACTGCGCCGACGCCTGCGCCGAACGTGAACTCGCCGCCCGTGAATTCATTGAGCGCGCGTTTGTCTTGCAGGAAGACGATCTGGCTGTAGGCCTGACCACCTGCCTGAAAACCGAGACTCAACTGGGTGAGCACGACATCGCCGATATAGCGACCCTGTTCATAGACCTTGCCGACGCCGCGCGCACCGCCAACACCGAGCCCGCCTTTGCCGACGGTCGGGAAGATGGCGTAGCCGTAACTGCGCTCGAAGAACGAGCCGCTTTGCCCGGCATTGCGAAAGAGTTCTTTCGTGTCGGCGTATTCGTCAGCCCAGGAGGGTGCGCTGCAGACGAGCGCAGCGGTGGCGGCGATCAGAAGACTGCGAAGTAGGCGATTCATCCGTAGGCTCTCCGTTGCGTTTCGCAACCGACTTCGGTTGTCGATGAACACGAATGCTAGCGCGTTTGCGATGCAGTTACACTGCGCGTCCATGAGTACTGAATTCGGCATCGTGATGGAGGCGTCGCCCGGATATACGGCGCGTCTCGCGGGTGAAATCGAAGCCATGGGTTTCGATGTCTTGTTGTGTCCTGACACACAAAACCTGAGCCCCGACCCATTCTCGCAGTTGGCTCTGGCGACGCAAACCACGCGACGCTTGCGTCTCGGTACGGGTGTCACCAATCCGGTGACACGCGACGTCGCGGTCACGGCCTGCGCCTTCTCCACGCTGCAGGCAGAGTCTGGGGGACGCATGATCTGCGGCATCGGCCGCGGCGACTCCTCCGCGGCACACATCGGCGTGCGCAATGGCACAACCGCGCAGTTGCGCACCTTTGTTGAGCGACTCAAGGCTTATACGCGCGGCGAGACGCTGGATCGCGAGGGTACGGCATCGCGCATTCGTTGGTACGAGTCGCTGCCGGTCGAGCCGATCGTGGTCGATGTCGCTTCCACAGGGCCACAGACCATACGCATGGCGGTCGATGTGGGTGATCGTGTGAGTTTCGCCGTGGGTAGTGCACCGGAGCGCATTCGCTGGGCCATGGATACGGCGCTCGCGCGCCTCGCCGAGACCGGGCGCCCCCGCGATTCGATCCGTATCGGGGCCTATGTCAATTTGGTTTGTGATCCTGATGAACAACGCGCCATTCAACTCGGGCGCATGATCTCCGGCATGGTGGCGCACTTCGCCGGCATGAAAGACGCGCCACTCGATCATCTGCCGCCACGGCTCAAAGATCTCGCGGCCAAGATGCAAACGGGCTATGACATGAAGCACCACGCGCAGGAGCAGGGCAGTCACCTCGCCACAGTGCCCGATGATTTCGTCGACTGGTTCTCGATCTGCGGACCGCCCTCAAAGTGTCGTGATCGTCTCGGCGAATTGCTCGCCATGGGGCTCGATCATGTCTACCAACTCGGTGGCTCGCCGGTTGCGCATCCGCATGGTCCGCGGCAAGAGGCGATGGTGCGTCAGGCTGCGCTCTACGCCAACGAGGTGTTACCGCATTTTCGTTGACAGCGCATCGAGTACCTCGAGCGATACCCGCTCGGCAGATTCGAAAGCGGCTTCCATGCCGCGTGCGCTGATCGCGGTGTGCTCACCGCAAAAGAAGAGTCGACCATGCGGGGCGGCCAGCGGACGCGCGAGCTCGACCTGCCCCGGACCAAAGATTGCCCAGGTACCGCCGGCGTAAGGATCGCGCTCCCATGAGTGCCAGGCGGCAAGTTCGAGTGCGCCGCGCGCCGCAGGGCGCAGCCGCTCGATATCAGCGATGACGATTCGCGCCGCTTCGTCGCGACCGAATCGATCGAGAAATCGTGCATTCAGCGCGCTGCACCACACGGTGAGCGTAATGACGGGGCCGCCCTCTGGTCCCTCGCGATTGGCGAGTACCGAGCCGCTCGGCCCATCGCTCCAGAAAGCCGGACTCAGACCGTCGTCCTCCCAGAACGGTCGCTTCGGAATGAGATGAAATTGCGTGATCGGTTTGGCGCCCAAGGTGAGAATCGCGCGCTGTTGGGCTGCGGGTGGCAACGGGTCGATGCGTACATGGCGAAGCACCGGAAAAGGCACGGAGCACACCACGGCGCGAGCGCGGTGCCGAGAGCCATCGACGGCATGTATGGTGGCGCCGTCATCGGCGAGTTCGATGGCAGTGACTCGGCGGCCCTCGAGCAGATCACCCCGCAGTCTTTTGGCCATGGCGATCGGCAGGTTCTGGTTGCCACCGCGAAATACACCGGTAAATCGCGGTCCCGGACCTTCGCGATTGATGGATTGCCAGTGATCGACAAACGCGAGTTGCAGCGTCGAGACGTCATGCGCGGACTCGGTCCCGTACGACATGTTGGTCTCATAGCCGAGCGCGATCTCCTCGTTCGTGGCGCCTTTGCTGCGCAGAAAATCGTGGACGGGTACGTCGAACTGGGCATGCGCAGCGTCATGCCAGTTTTCGAGATCGGTGAAGGGTCGATGACGACGCAGCATGGCGCGTCCCCACTCCATCGGCAGCAGCTTTTTGTCGTCGCCGCGGAAAGGATTGCGCGGATGGTCCGGCCAGCGTGCGGCGGGGATGTGTTCGCCGCCAATGAAAAGCGCTTGCCGATCGGGGAAACGCGCGTAGCGCGGCGCGAAGTTGACGAGCTCGACACCATAACGCGCGCTCGCGGCGATGACGCGCCCGTAAGAGCGCGAGACGATGTTGCCGCCGACTTCGGGCTGACCCGGCAGATCAAAGAGCGAGTACAGACGGCCGCCGACGCGGCGGCGACCTTCGAGCACGGTAACTTTGAGCCCGTTTTCTTCGAGTGTGAGGGCGGTCTCGAGGCCGGAGAGGCCGGCGCCGATGACAATGACATCGGCCAAGGTGTCAGGGGTACGCATCGCTGCCAAGGATAGCGTCCAAGGTGTATCTTGTGCAGCGTCATGCACGCTCAGCAACCGACGGGCGCTTTGTCTGCCGCAGCAGTGCTCGAACTGGCGAGCCTGGTTGGCATTCCTGTCGATGATCAAAACATGGCTGAGCGTTTGGTTGCGGGGGCTACTGCGGCGGCAGCGGCAGTCTGTGCACTGCGTGAGCATACGTCGCAGCGCATGTTGCAAACGGAAGCTCCGGTCGGTGAGCCGGGCGATTACCCGCCCTTGCTCGAAAAGCTCGCACTAAAGGAACAGCTCGCGCCAAAAGAAAAGCTCTCACCAAAGATTTCTGCTGACCTTGCCCGCTCGCCTGTGCGACTGGCGGCTGCCAAGAGCGACCCCTGCGAGCTGGGGCTCGTCGAGGTTGCCGCGCAGTTGACAGAGCGCAGACTGCGCAGCGTCGATCTGCTGCGCGCGCTGTTCAAGCGTGCAGAGCGCGCCAATTCGCGTACCGGCTGCTTTTTGAGTCTCGAGCCGAAGAGCGCTTACGCGAGTGCAGAGCTCGCCGATGCGTTGCTCGATGAAGCCTGGCGTCAGGGGCGTACGCCCTCAGCAGCGCTCCTCGGCGTACCGCTCGCACACAAAGATATGTTCGATCGCGAGGGTTTCAGCACGAGCTGCGGCTCGCGTGTGCCCGGTGCTGGCATCGCACAGCACAGCGCCACCGTGATCCAGCGTCTGGAGCTCGCCGGCGCGGTTACCGTCGGTACGCTCAACATGGCGGAGTTTGCGCTCGGGGCAACGGGCCACAATGCGGCCTTTGGCGACTGTCGCAATCCCTGGAACCCCGACTACATCTCAGGCGGCTCGTCGAGTGGTTGTGGGGCTGCGGTGGCCTCCGCAGTGGCGTTCGGCAGTCTCGGTTCGGACACCGGTGGATCGGTACGCATTCCCGCGGCTGCCAATGGTGTATTCGGACTGAAGCCGACTTATGGTCTGATTCCGCGTACCGGGAGCATGAAGCTCTCACCCTCGATCGATGTAATCGGGCCGTTCGCGCGCAACGTCGAGGACCTGGCTTGTCTGTTACAAGTCGTTGTAGGTGGCGACGGCGAGGATACGGATTGCTCGATGCGAGCCCTGCCCGACTATCGCAGCGCGGTCGGCCTTGCGGCCACGCGCGGCATCGCAGGACTCCGAGTCGGGATCCCGCAGAACTATTTCCTTGATGATCTCGACGCGTCCGTGCGCACGGCCTTCGAGCGTTCGCTGGCGCTCTTCGAGGCCTCGGGTGCGCGGCTCGTCGAGGTGAAAATTCCTGCGGTCGAATGGATGGCTGAGCTCAGTCGCGCAGTGGTGTATGCCGAGGCCACGGCGCTGCATGCCTCGAGGCTACGCGCGCATGCCGCGAGTTACACGCCGCAGGTACGAATGCGGGCGAGTCTCGGGCTTGCTATCCCGAGCACCCTGCACCTGGAAGCTTTGCAGTCACGACTCTCGGTGGTCGAAGAAATCCACCGCGAGGTTTTTGGTCGCTGCGATGTATTGTTGACCCCGACTTTGCCGATCCAATTGCCGCGTCGAGACGAAACCGATGTCGGTGCTGGCGCTGATCTTTGGCGCATCCTCGGCAGACTGGTGCGCTGCACTGCACCGATCAATTATTTGGGGTTCCCGGCGCTCAGCATGCCGGCGGGGTTCGATGATCATGGCTTGCCGATCGGCATGCAGCTGGTCGCGGGGCCTTTTGCCGAGACCACCTTGCTGCGCGCTGCGACAGTCCACGAACTTTCCGTGCGTTCTTACTGCGTCTAGGTATTCTTCGGTACATACGGCGCGGGCGAGCATTGTTACGATTTCTCCCGTGGACTGATCATCTCCCCCCTCCGATCGGACCACACCAAGATAGCCCCGCCTCCGGCGGGGCTTTTTTGTATCCTTCGATCTTCTGATGTTTGGCGTGACCCCCGAAGATTTTCCAGAAGCTTGGCGTGCCGAGGCCGCCCATGCGTTCGCATGCAGCAGCTTCATCGCCGAAAGTTTTGCGCGCGACTCCCAACTGATACCGGATTTGCTGCGCGAGGGTGCGCTCGTCGAGTTGCGGCGCGTCGGCGGGCAGCTGTGTTGGCCACAAGGCGCCGAACCGCCGACAATCGAGACCGCCGAGAGCGAATGGCAGGCCTGGTTGCGCCGCTGGCGGCGCCGCGAGATGGTGCGGATCGCCTGGCGCGATCTGAACGGGCGCGCGACGCTCGAGGAAACCCTGGAAGATCTCTCTGCCTTTGCCGATGACGCCGTGAATACGGCGATGCGAGTGGCCTGGCAGTTGACCACGCATCGCTACGGCATGCCGCAATATGCCGATGGCGCGCCGATGCCCATGGTCGTGGTCGGTATGGGCAAGCTCGGCGGTCGGGAGCTCAATTTTTCGTCGGATATCGATCTGGTTTTTCTTTTTCCGGGCTACGGCGAGACGGTGCATGCGGCACCCGTCAGTCACGACGAGTTTTTCATCAGGCTCGGCCAGGCGCTGCTGCGATTGCTCGCTACGGTGACGGTCGACGGTTTCGTGTTCCGCGTGGACATGCGTTTGCGTCCCTTCGGCGATTCAGGTCCGCTCGCCTGCGGCTTTTCGGCCTTCGAAGATTACCTGCTGAAACACGGCCGTGACTGGGAGCGTTACGCTTGGGTGAAGGCGCGACCCATCACGGCGACCGAGGCGTACAGCGAACTCTACGAGTCTGCGATCAGGCCTTTTGTTTATCGTCGTTATCTCGACTTCGGTGTGTTCGAATCGCTGCGCGAAATGAAGCAGTTGATCGAAAAGCAGATTGCGCGCAAAGATCTCGTTGATCACGTCAAGCTGGGACCCGGCGGCATACGCGAGATCGAGTTCATCGTGCAGGCGATGCAGCTGATTCGCGGCGGTCAGGATCGTCGCTTGCAGGGTCCGCGGCTGTTCGAGATCTTGCCGCAACTTGCGCGCAGCAAGTTGCTTCGTCCCCAGGTCGTGAAGGAA